>JBCCEW010000018.1 GCA_039030075.1 Myxococcota bacterium
GGGGGGGGGTCGCGGGGGGCGGCCGGTTTGTTTCCCGGCGTGGGGCTTGGGGTGGCGGATTCCCACCCCCCCCGGCGCGCCCCCGGGGGGGGCCCCCGCGCCCGGGGCCTCTCCATCCGGCGTTTCGCCTTCTCGCCAGAAACGGAACGAGTCGAAGAAGCGCAGGATGGTGGGGTGGTCGTCCGGCGGCGCGTCCGCCGCGCGACCGGTCAAGACGTAGAGACGGCTGTCGACCAGGATCGCGAGGGCGCGCTCGACGCGCAGGTTCGGCAGCCGGAAGGTGAAGTCGATCGCCGGCTCGCCCTGGTGCACCGACTCCTGGCTCTGGAGCTCGACGGCGCTGCTGTCCTCGAGGATGCCCGAGCGCACCTGATCGAGGATGGATCGGCTCGGCACCAGGCGCGTGGCGAGCCAGGGCATGTCGTGGACTTCGATGGCGACGTGGGTTTCGTCGGCGAGGTCGACGATGTGCTTCGTCTCGCGGACGGCGCCGAGGGGCGTACCCCGCTCGCGTTCCCGGAGCTTCGGATGCTCGGGAAACTCGACCTCGAAGCGGCCCGCCTGTGACGCGAAGACGCGCCAACCGGCGTTCGCCGGCAGCGCCGCGAGGATCACGGCGGCTGCAAAGGTGATCGCCCACCCGCGCCGGCGTCCGAATCGTTCCACTCTCCGCGGACCCCGCAGTCGGTTCAGGCCGACGCGACCAGGTTCTCGAGAATCGCCTCCACCGCCTTGTCGGCGATCTGGCTCATCTCGGCGTCGGTGCGGTCCTGGATCGGATGCTCGACGAACACCGCCGCCGGGTCGGCACCCAGCGCCTTTGCCTGCACTTCCGCTGCGTCCACGAACTCGGTCGTGGCGATGAAGACACTCGGTACACCGCGGGCCTCGAGATCCACCGTGTCGTGCACACTGCACGACGTGCAGCTGCCTCAATCGGCCAGCGCCTCGACGACCGCGTCGCATTGCACCGCGATCTCCTGGCGCAGGTCGGGCGGGGCGGGCTTCGTGAAGGTGGGCTTCGAGTAGCGGGCGACGTCGGCGCCGTGCTCGCGCAGGCGCTCTTCGATGCGATCGAGGAAGAGGTTTCCCCGCGCCTTCGAGATGTCCAGCAGACCCACTTTGCGACCCGAAAGGCTGTCGAGCCGCGGCAGGCGCTCGCGGTGGGCGGCTTCCTGCTCGTGGGTGGGGTCGAGGACGAGTCGGGTCATGATCGAATCTCCCGCATCACGGGCACGCTTCCGACGGCGCCCGAGGCCCAGCCACCAATCATGGCAGAGAAGAGTCCGGCGCCGCCACCGCAGTGCACGATCAGCAGCCCTCCGGGGCGAAACTTCGGCAGGGTCTTGTCGGCGACGCTCTCGGGCAGGCCCTCGGCGATACCGCCGGCGCCTTGCACGAGCTCGGCGCCGGGGATCAGGAGCAGCTCGTTCAAACGACCGAGCAAGTCCTGCTTGCTCCAGCCCGCTTCCCGGAAGATCCGCGAGTGCTCCGGTCCGATCGCGAGCAGGCAGTCGAAGGCGAGCACGAGCTTCGGGTGGTGGAGCGAGCGCAGGTTGACGGCGAGGGTGCGCGCCAGGGATTCGGGTTCGCGCGAGAGCTGGTCCACGATGCAGCGCGGTCCTTCGCCCGTGTAGAGCGTGACCGTGTCGGTGCCTTCGTCGGCGCCGAAGTCCGTCGACAGCGGGGTCCACGGCGACCCTTCTTCGTCTTCCGCAAAGCAGAAGCCGAGCTTCCCCGGGTTGCCGTGGGCAGCGCGGTCGACCTCGCCGGGGCGACCTCCGCCCACGTTGCGGATCACGAGTTGTAGCGCGCGCCCGATCGTGGAATTCGCGCGGTTGCCCTGACCAAAGACGTTCTTGTCGCTGTTCATCCCGATCCGGCGTCGGATCGGTCCGTTCACCACCACGACCGGTCCGACGGGCATGGTGGTGGCGAGCACACCGTGGATGTTGAACTCGTCCGTGCAGACGGCCTCGACGGCGGCGATCACCACCGGCAGGTACTCGGGCAGGCAGCCGGCCATCACCGCGTTGATGGCGACCTTCTCGACGGTCACCGGCACGAGGTTCGGCGGTACCGTCGCGACCACTTCGTCTGCGGGCCGGGTGGTGCCCGCGAGCATGGCCAGCACCCGCTTCTCGGTGGGCGGTACCACCGGCAGTCCGTCGCTCCAGCCGCGGGCGTAGGCGGCCTCGAACTCGTCTTCCATGCTGGCGAGCTCGATGCGGCGCGACGCCAGCTTGTGTCCCTCGAAGCGCACCGCCAGGTCCGGCGCGACGTCCGGATCAACGCTGCGGGAGCCACAGCCCGGGCGCCACTCGGGCAAGCCTTCTCCGAGCCCGCCGATGCCAGTGAGCTTCTCCCAGTCGCCGCGGTGCCAGCCGATGGCCCGATCGACCTCGGCTCCGTTCTCGACGCGGATCAGCGTCGGCACGGTTTCGATCTGATGGTGGTAGGAAACGCCGAGGCCTGTGTCGTCGACGGGCGACACACCTTCCGGGAAGCCGAGGTCGTCCTGGGTGTAGACGGTGAGCGCGGTCTGCTCGGCGAGCTCGCGCAACACCGGGGCGACGGTCTCGCAGGTGGGGCAGGCCCGCTTCACCACGGCGACGAGGCCGGACGGAAGCGTGGGGATGGCGGTCTCGGACATACGGGCTCCTCGCGCGGGGACGCGCACCGAGCCAGCCTATCAGATGGCCGCCGCCGACGGCGTGGCCCCCCGGTTGCGCGTCGCCACCCACGCCATCCAGACGGCACCGACGCCCCACAGCGCGTTCGCGAGCAACTGGATCGCGAAGACGGGCACGGGGACGAGCAGGAAGCCGAGCAGCACGCAGAGGCCCGACGCGGTGGGCAGGCGATCCGAACGCGCAATCGCGACCGCGAAACACACGAGCCCGAGGAGCGTGAGGACACCGTTGAGAACGAACAGGAACTCCCCGCCCTGAACGGCGCCGAGCATGGCCGGGCCTTCGGTCTGGGCGACGGCGCCGATCCCGGGCAGCGCCACGTACAGCAGGGCGAAGCTCCCGGCCCCGAACAGATCGCCGAGGGTGGCGAGGAGGAAGCCCCAGAACGCCCAGGCCTCGCTGCGGGTGGGTGCGAGGTAGAGATAGAGCGCAAAGGCGCCCACCACCTCGAGTGCGATGCCGACCAGGCCGCGCCCGGCGAAGAAGGCGAAGTCGCGGCTGGTGACCATGGCCACGAAGGCGTCGGGATCGCGGCTCGGGTCGATCAGAAGGGTCTCGTCGGCGAGGAAGAACTCACCGACGAAGAAGAAAACGGCGCCGAGCACACCGAGCCAAAGGCCCGCGGCGATGCGCGCACCGAGGCTCACGGCCCGCTCGGACGCCAGTCGGCGTACCGCTCGTAGGCCGGATTGGCCTCCTTGTGCTCGCCGTCCTTCATCAGCTGCTCGGCGAGCCAGTGGTACCACTCGCCCCAGGAGGACTGATTCTGCTCGGCCCGGACCGTGTCCAACCAGCGGTCCAGTTTGCGGAACATCACGACCGCCAACCCGCCCGTGAGTTCTCGCACGATCTCATAGGACGCGACACGGCGAAACACCATGAAGCCGATGGTCTCGTAGTGGGTCGTGATCATGATGGCGAGCCGCTCGTACTCGGGGCCGCGCGCGCGCAGGTCTTCCGCGCTCACGTGATCGGGTAGGTCGCGGATGCGCTCGATGGCTTCGATGAGGGCGGGCGACTGAAAGGCGCGCGAAAGCTCGATGGTCACCGTCTCGCGGCGCTGGGCCCGCACTTCGCGGATCTGGATGATCGCGAAGATCGCACCGCCCAGGATCGTGACGGCTCCCAACACCTCGGCGAGGTTGGCGAGGGTGGGCAGGTGATCCATCAGCATGACGCGGACCGGACGCAGGAAACGGGTTGGCGCATCGCGGCACCGTACCACGAAGGGGAAGGCCGCAGACAGTCGCTAGCGCTGTCGATCCGAGCGGACATGCGCCCAAAAGGCCAGGCCGAGAGCCGCGACCGCGAATACGTCGACACCGGCCACGCGGGCGAGTTCCGGGTTGGGCTCTCCCACCCATGCGACGAGGAAGAGATAGGAGAGCATGCTGGCGAAACCGGCGACTGCGGCCGGAGGGCGCAACGACGGCCAACGCGCCGCCGCGAGCAGGAGCCCGCCGACGATCCCGAGCATCACCGCCCGGTGTCGCATCAGGATCTCGAGGTCGGAGCCTTCGAAGGGGATGCCGTAGAGGCCTTCCAGGCGCGAGACGCCACTGACCCCGACGACGGGCAGGGCGTTGATCAGACCGGCGAGGGCGAAGCCGATTCGGGCGACGGTTTCCATGCCGCAAGGCTGGTGCGAAGCGGCGCGTTCTCCCAGGTCCAATGCGACGCCCGCGGATGGGGCCACGCCGCTCCGATCAGCGCGCCGGGAGTCGCGGGGAGCTCACTCGGGCGGAATGATCCCGAGCAGCTCGAACTCGGCCAGCGTCCCGACGCCCTGGCTGCCATCGTCGATCTGGAGGTACCCGATCATGTCCGTGCCGCCTGCGTTCTCTGCCTGGACGATGATCACCCGGATGCGGTCCGAGCCGCCGGCGTCGGTGAGGTAGGCGTACTGGGGAATCTGCAGATCGAGGGGAACGCCGATGATGCTCTCTCCGACCTGGGCGACGAACACCGCGTCTCCCGACTCGACGTCGGCCATGCTGGCAGCGCGGCCAACGATGAAGCCGCTGCTGGGAAGCACGGGCCAACCGGACGCCCCAGAGCCAGAGCCCGTGGTCTCCCCGGACGGCGTCTCGCTGCCACAGGCACCGAGACCCGCCGCGCTGACCGCGGCCAGAACGACGAGCAGGAGTTGGTGGACGGGCGTCTTCCTCATCCCGCGGACGCTACCAGATCGACGGCGAAGCGTGTCGCACCGCGCGCAGACCCAGTCGCTAGCGGTTGAGCCACCAAAGACCTGCGTTCAGATACGACGCGTATCCGACCCAGGCGAGGTAGGGGAGGAGCAGCAGACCCGCGCTCGGGACGAGCGCATGGAAGCGCCGCGCGGTCCACGCGACCAGCACCCCGAGCACCGCGATCTCGAGGAGCGCGACACCCATCCAGTGGAGCCCGAAGAAGAGGTAGGACCAAAGGGCATTCAGGGCGAGCTGCGTTCCCCAGAGTGCCAGCGCGGGACGCGCGGCCTCACGTTCGTGGCGAACCCGCCAGATCCACCACGCCGCGACGGCGATCGCGAGGTACAAGACTGTCCACACCGGTCCGAACACCGCGTTCGGAGGGGTCCCGGGCGGCTTCCGCAGCGCGGCGTACCACTCGCCTGGCGTGAACTGCGCGCCGAACCCCCCTGCGGCGAAGACGAGCGCGAGGAAGACGAGGAGGGCTCCGATGTGTTGCACGCCTCGACCCTAGCGGCAGCAGGCCGGCCCGCCGACGCGCGTACCCATGAGCTCGTGGACGGTCGGCTCGAACCCGCTCAGCTCGCGGGCTGGAAGGTCAGCTCGAGCGGGGCACCGCCGCGCTCGACGCCGAGTTGGGCGGCGGTGGCGCCTCCGAGTACACACAGGAGATAGGTCGACCCCTCGGTGCTCTTCACCGGGTCGCCGTTCACCGACACGATCGTGTCTCCCGACTGGAAGCCGAGGTTCGCGAAGTGGCTGCCCGGCTCCAGCCGCACCAGCTGCTGGCCGTAGATCTGACCGTCGGCGAACACCGGGATCAGCTTCGCCCCGTCGAGGAGCGCGCCCAACCGATCCTGGTGCTCGGCCGTGACGAAGCAGCGGTTGCCGTCGGTGCCGCTCCCGGTCGCGCAGGCGAGGGCGGTGACGGTGAAGGCGATGGCGACGAGACGTTCGAACATGGAGACCTCCGAAACCCCACGCTACCAGAAGCGGCCGCGTGCCCCTCGAGCCACGGCGCGTTCTTCTTCCGCCCGGGCCTGAATTCTCCCCGGACGGCGAACCCGCGCGGCTACTCTGCCCGCATGAGCCGCTACGCGTACGACCCCGACCTGGTGCCCGCTCTCGACCTCTTGCCCACGGTCAGCGACCTCTCGAGTCTCGACTCGATCCGCGAGATCCGCGCCGCGCGGGCGGCCTTGCCGAAGCCTCCCGATCGTGACGACGTGACCCTCGAGGACCGCACGGTTCCCGGTTGCGACGGCGATCCGCCGGTGCCGGTCCGCATCTATCGGCCCAAGGCACCGGCGGACGGGCTGCGCCCCGGCGTGTTCGAGATCCATGGCGGTGGCTTTCTGATGGGCAGCATCGAGATGATGGACCCGTGGTGCCAGCTGGTCGCTTCCGTCCTCGACGCCGTCATCGTATCGGTCGAGTATCGACTCGCGCCGGAGCATCCCTTCCCGGCCGGCATCGAGGACTGCTACGCGGCCCTGTCCTGGATGTCCGAGAACGCCTCCGAACTGGGCGTCGATCCAGCACGCATCGCGATCGCCGGTCAGAGCGCGGGCGGCGGGCTCGCCGCGGGCACGGCGCTGATGGCCCGCGACCGCGGGGGGCCGGCCCTGTGCTTTCAGCTCCTCGAGATCCCCGAACTCGACGATCGACTCGATACACCGTCGATGCGCGCCTTCGAGGACACGCCGATGTGGAATCGCCCGAACGCGGTGTGGAGCTGGCGCCACTATCTGGGCCCGGACCACGCGGGGACCCCATCGCCCTATGCGGCGCCGTCTCGGGCGACGGATCTGCGCGGCCTCCCGCCGGCCTACGTCTCGACGATGGAGTTCGACCCGCTGCGCGACGAGGGCATCCGCTATGCACAGGCGCTGCTCGAAGCAGGCGTCTCGGTCGAGCTGCATTCGTACCCGGGAACGTTCCACGGGTCGGTGCTCGTCGCCGAGGCACCCGTGTCGAAACGCAGCGCGCGGGAGGCGATCGAGACGCTGCAGCGGCGTCTCCAGGCCTAGCGCGGGCTCCCTGCCTGTCGCCGGCTAGAGCGTGGCGGCGAAGGCGTTCCAGGTATCGATCGCCGCGTCGGCCGCCTGCGTATGGCGGCGGGCGGCCAGGCGTTCGGCGTCGATGTAGTCCTCGAGACAGCTTCCGTAGGCATTCGCAGCTTCCACGAAGGCCGCGACTGCCTCGCGATCGCGCATGTCCGCCGGGCGCTCGGGTTCGACGCAGTCGTGGCCGGCGGGTTCGGCATCGGCGGAGGCCAACTCCACGCACACCGCTCCCGTGGCCAGTCCGCAGACGCCGAGCCAGAGCCAGAATCGTCGCATCGCATCCCCCGCGTTCCGCTGCGTGGCCTGCAGCGTCGGCGGGAGTCTATCGCGACCCGCCGTGTCGGCGGGGACATCGCGCGGGCAGCCTCAGTCGTCGAGGGACCACTTCAGCTGGAACTCGACCTCTTCTTCCCCGGACCCGCGCTCGTGCTCGAGGTTGATCGTGGCGTCGGGCGGCACCGAGATCCGCTCCCCCGCGATCTGGATGCGGAAGCGTTTCCCGTCTTCGATGCAGTCCGCGAGGCGCCGCAGCTTCGCGACGAACTGCTTCGACGGATAGTCCTTTTCCACGTCGCGCTTGGCGCGGCGCTTGTGCTGGGCCATGTCTTCCTTCTCCGTGGGTGCGCGGGCGCGCATCGGTGGTTCGTGGCTAGGTCTCGATGCTCGGCGAACCCGAGCCCTTCTCGCGTCGTCGCCACCACGAGCGCGCGCGTCGGGCGGCCTCGGGGCCGGCGAGCAACGCGCCGCCCCAGAAAGCCACTTCGGCAGAGACGGCGAGCCCGCCGCCCAACAGCGCTTTGTCGGTGGTCGCCATCGACAGGAAGGGAATCGCGGGCAGGGGAACCCACAACAAGAAGGACAGCATGATCAAGCCACCCCCCAAGCGCGACCACGGGGATGCCTTGCGGGGTTCGGGTGCGGCGGATTCCGCCTCGGGTTCGTTCACGACCGGGAGGATTCCCCGTCGCTCCCGGTTCCACAACCGGAATTCACCTCGGCCGCTCTGCTACGGCGAGACGAATTGCTGGCGCGGATGTGCAGCTAGACGCCCGAGGGGCCGGTCTCTGCAGCGAAGAGTTCCGGGAGGAAGCCCGCGAGCGTCGTCATCTCTTCGTGGCAATGCACCTGGAGCGCGCGCCCCGCCTGGTCGCTCGCGGCGATCTTGCGCAGCCAGGAACGGTTCGCGATGCGATCGACGACGGAACCCATGCGACCGGTGCCGTGGACCATCCCCAACCAGAAGCGGCTGTGGAGTTCGCAGCCCCAGCTCGTGGGAAGCGCCAGATGTACGAGGCGACCGAGTTCGATCGGGTGACCGAGGAGCCCCGGGCGCGCACATACCGCGACGGCTTCCGGGTGGGCTGCCAGTGCGTCCCCGAAGAACTCCTCGGGCGCTTCGAAGGCGATGCGCAACTTCTGGAGTTTGCCGCCGATCAATTCGTGCACGAGATGCTTCGCGCCGATGTGGCTTTCGGGACTCTTGTCTTCCCAGTCCATCCAGAGGTGGTCGCGCGGATGCCAGCGACGGTAGTGCTCGGTGGTTTGCAAGTAGCGCGCGAACCACCACTCGAACATGGCGGGTGTGACGCCGGGCATGCGGGTGAGGACGGCCACGTGCAGCACGCCGTCGGGCAGACGCTCGATGCCGCTCGTGTAGGGAAGGCGCGCGGGATCGAGGAGCGGGGTGAGGTCGGAGAAATGCATCGAGGAAGACTCGGGGATCAGGGCCGGATCAGCCACATCATCCCGATCACCTGAAGGGCTGCGATCCAGACGAGGGCGAGGCGAGCGACGTGGAGGCGACTGGCGTAGCGCCGAGCCTTCGGCGCTGGCGGTAGCCCCTCGCGCAGGTCGAGCTCCCAACGACGCAGAGTTGGATCAGCGCCGAGTAGAGGGCCGCAGCGACCAGATTGCCTGCTGCGATGAAGAACGCCGCGCTGGTGAAGGACTCGCGGATGTCCGGATCGGCGATTGCCACGCCCACACCCGAAGCTCCGACGACGGCGAGGGCTACCACCGCGTCCGCGTAGTTCACGAGGCGGTCGGCGAGGGCGCGTTCCTCCGGATCGTTCGGCTCGGCTCCCACCGCGTCGGCGGGACGTTCGTCGGAAGCGGAGTCGGGCGGCGAGGACATGGGATCTCCGGAGTGATCACACGGGGAGTCGGTTCCAATCGCAGTGAAACCGTAACGTGTCCTTGCGCCGCGTATCAGGGGCATCGCCGGGCTGGGGTACCGCGCTCGACGTCGGGCTGGAGCTTCAGCCTACGAGATCGAGCGGTTCGCGGTGCTGGCGCCACGCGTCGAGCGCAACCGCAGCGTCGGAGCGCAACGCCACCAGGCCGCCCACGATCGCGCAGGTGGTGTCGGTGTCTCCGCCGGCCTCCGCAGTGGACCAGAGCGCGCGTTCGAAGTCGGGCGCGTGCGCCGCCTGCCACAGGGCGAAGGGCACGGTGTCGAGGGCCGTGACGCGCGCTCCGTTGCCGAGCCGCGCGGCCGCTTCCGAAGGCGCGCACTCGGACAGCGTCGCGGCCTGCTCGAGGGCATCCCGGACCGGGCTCGGCGCAAGCGCCTGGGCCACGGCCGCGAGTCGCTCCCCCGGAACCATCGACGCATGAACCAGCGCGCCAGCGACGGCCACCGCCTGGGCGCCTGCCACGCCATCGGGGTGGGCGTGAGTCACGCGCGCCGAAAGCGCGGCTTCCTGCGCCGCACGTTCGGGGTCGCCCGCATAGTAGGCGCCGATCGGTGCGGCGCGCATGGCGGCTCCGTTGCCGAGCGAGCCCTCCCCGCGGAAGGCCGCACGCGCGAGGTCGCGCCAGTCGCCGCCCTCGGCGAGCTGCCGAAGCAGACGCTGCGCTCCGCGTCCGTAGCCGCGGTTCGGATCGGCGACGAAGCGCGCCGCGAACGCCTGTGCGAGGGCGTCGGGCTCGATGCTCTCGTGGGTCTCGAGGTTCTCGACGATCGAGAGGGCCATCACCGTGTCGTCGGTCGTTCGCCACGGTCCGGGTGGCAGCCTGCGGGCGGGCGACGTCTGCGCCCCCGCAAGGGTCGCAGCGAAGGTCTCACCGAAGGCATCGCCGATCGAGAGACCGTCGAGCGAACGCCGGGCTCGCGCGCGAGGCGAGGCGTCGGCGCTCAACGCGATACCTCTTCTCGGAACAGCAGGTGGGGAAGCCCGGTGTGGGTGATGGTTCCCGCGGACGCGAACGCGAGCTTCTCGAGGACCCGACGCGAGCCCGCGTTGCTGGGGAGCGTGTAGGCAACGACGGTCTCGCACCCCGGCGGTCGGGGCGCGACGTGCAGCACCCAGTGTCCCATCTCGGAGGCGTAGCCCTGCCGCCACAGCGCGGGGCGCACGGCGTAGAGGAGCTCGACGCTTCCGGGCTCGACCGCGTCGGCAGGCGCGAGGCCCGCGTATCCGACGAAGCTTCCAGATCCAGACCCAGATGCGGAGACGGTCTCGCGAAACACCCACGGGCCGAAGCCCCGATCCTTCCACTGGGTTCGCCAGCGCCGGAGCACGGCTTCGCTCTCGTCTGGCGAGCGCTGGCCACCGAGGGTGGCTCCCACGCGCGGGTCCGCGAAGAGCGCGATGAGGTCAGGGAGATCGTCGCTCATCGGAGCGCTCGCGCGGATGCGCGGCTGGCGGTCGCTCACGCGGAGCCATCGCGTCGGGCGCGTCGGCGAAACGAGACTCCGGCGACGGCGATCGCGGTTGCGGGCAACCCGACCCAGAAGGCTTCGTTCGTGACGATGGCCAGCCCGGTCGTCGAGAAGAACGCCCGGACCGACAGCGGTGAGGTCGAGATCGGACGCCACTCGGCGAAGTGGCGCGCAGCGTCGAAGGGAATCCACAAGCCGACGCCCAGCCCGGCGTTGGTGAACGTATCGAGCAGGCCGTGGGACGCGACGGCCAAGCCGCAGAGAACGGCGATGCGACCCGCGAACGGCCGCCCACGCAGGAGTGCGTAGATCGCGCCTGCCACCGCGGCCGCGAACGGGAGGGAATGGGTCAAGCCCCGGTGACCCAAAGGGTGGCCGTAGGGGATGCCCCACCAGAAACCGATGACATCGAGGTCGGGCGCGGCGGAGAGCGCGGGCAGGCACCAAGGCAGCCAGCGGGGTCCGCCGCGCGGCCCCCAGGTCGACAGTGCGCCGCCGATGGCAGCATGGGCGAAGGCACTCGGCACGTGGCCCCAGTATGCCAGAGGGGCGCGCGTCTCCGATGTGACGCCGCCTACAGCAGACCGAGCGACGCAGCCAGGCACGCGACCGCCAACTGCAACTGATCCTGACGTCGCGCGCACCAGTCTTCGTTGAAGGCGCACCGGTACTGCCAGTGGAAGTGCTCCATCCTGCTGAGTTCGGCGGCGAGCTCGCCGTGGAGCCTCGAGGTGCCACCCGGGTGCTGGGCGACACGCTCGCTGGCCAGATAGCGCTGACAGGCGTCCCGGTAGGCCTGATCGAGGGAGCCGCCCGGCGCCTCGGGGAACTCCGGCGCCCCTGGCGGCGGAAGCGCGGCCTGTCGGAACGGCGCCCGGAGGTGCCAACCGCCGTCAGGCTCGATCGGAGCCCCGGGAGGCGGACCCAGGTTGTGCCACCAATGCCCGCAGAACCCGAGGGCGCTCAAGACGAGCGAGCACGAGACGAGGGCGGAAAGGACCAATTGCATGGAGCGGATCCCGTGGACGGGCGATCGGCCCCCGGAGCGCCTTGCCGCGATGGCCGAGCGCATCCCTCTCTGCAGTATGCCAGAGCGAAGCGCTGGTTGGGAAGGCGGGCACCCGGCGCGCGTTCACGCCGCCGCGCGCTCGGGCTGGGACCGCTGAATCGCGCTGCGGTGAACGCCATCACGGCGACGTGTTCGGCAAGCGCGGATCTTCGATCGCTTCGCCCGCTGCGAGGACCTTCCCCATACTGATGCGCGGCTCGACCGCGTAGCCGAGGCGTTCGTAGAAGCGGACGACCTCGGGGCTCGACGCGCGCACCTGCAGGTTGAGTTTCGGGCAGCCCAGTGCGGCGAGTCGCCGTTCCGCCTCGCGCAAGAGCCCGGCGCCGATCCCTTCGCGTCTCCGTTCTGGATCGACGGCCACGAGATGTAGCCAGCCGCGGTGTCCGTCGAAGCCGGCCATCGTCGTGCCGACGACGCCCCTTCCCACCCGCGCTACCAGGAAGAGCTCGGGTTGCACGTCGAGCTTGCGACGGATGTCGAGCACCGGGTCGTTGCGCGCGGGGGCATCGGGAAACACCGCGCGCCAGAGCGCGACGACCCCTTCGTGGTCGTCGGGGGCGTACGGTGCGACGATCGGTCGCGAGGCCATGGGACACTCCTTGGGTTCGTCCGAACCGAAGACGCCCCACGACGCAGGGGGCGCCGCGGCCGGAACGGGCTCGTGCGGCGCTAACGCTCTCGCTTCGGACGACGGACCCGCTCACCGCCGCAGCTCTGGCAGCGCGCGACCATGAGGGTCGTGCCATCCGAGCAGAAGGTGCAGTCGAAGCCGCAGAGGCACGCCTCGGCGCGCATCGGCAGGGCACCGTCGCACTTCTCGCAGGCGCTCTTCCTATCGAGAGCCATGGCACGACTCGTCCGGGAAATCGTTGGGATGAAGGTGCGAAGGCTATCACGGAAACCGGAGAGCGTCGGGCATCCGCGGTACCCTCGCCGGAGAGGAGGGAGCCATGCCATGACCGGTGGCTGTCAATGCGGCGCGGTTCGTTATCGCATCGAAGGCCCTCCGAAGGCCGTCACCGCGTGCCACTGCCGCGAGTGTCAGCGCCAATCGGGCAGTGCCTTCGGGATGAGCCTGATCGTCGCGCGCGACGGGTTTCATCTCGACCAGGGCGACGTGCAGGTGTACTCGCGCGTGGGAGAAAGCGGGCTCGAGGTGGCCGGAGCGTTCTGCGGCATCTGCGGGACGCGTCTGTACCACGATCTGGAGCGGAACCCGACGACGCGCAACGTCAAGGCGGGCACCCTGGACGATCCGTCGGAGTGTGCGCCCATCCTTCACGTGTGGACGGACAGCCGCCAGCGCTGGTTCACCCTGCCCGAGGCCGTACCTCACTTCGGGCGCAATCCGGGCGAGTGACGAACGCCCGCAGGCCGCTGGTCTGCGATCAGGCCGGAAGCCAGGCGTAGCCGCTGCGCAGGGCCTCGCGTCCCCCGGATTCGAGGACGTCGCCGTGGGACACCACGACGCGTTCGAAGGGCCAGGCCAGCACGCGATCGAGGGAACGACGGAACGCGAGGCGGTCTCGGATCATCACCCGCTCGATCAGAGACGGCGCGAGCTGGTCGAAGGAGCCGAGCAACCGGAAGGCCCACCGCGTCAGCCACGGGTGACGATCGCGCACGTAGAAGGCGATGTCGGTGGCGATGAGCGTCGCGCTCGGTGCGTGGAAGAAGACGACCTCGTTCGCGAACGGGTATCCCGCGAAGAACACCTGGTCCAGTGCGTCGCCCCATTCTGCAGGCGCCACGTCGCCGAGAACCGCGGTGATCTTCAGGTCGGGCCGCTTCGTTTCGAGGCCCGGAGCCACATGAAGCGTGGCGTCGGGGAAGGCGGCTTGCCAGTCACCGACGTAGAGATGATGCAGGCGGTTCGGCGCCAACAGGGCGCGCACGGGCCCGAGAGCTTCTACTTCGCGGCACAGGGCGTCGTCGAGCGGGATCGGCGAGTGGACCCAGAGGCTCTCGTCGGGCAGACGCGCCACCGTCATGCGGCAGCCGACTTCGAGTCCACCGAAACGGAGCGGGGCCTCCGCAGTGAAGAGGTCCGGCGCGAGCTGTTGCATCGAAGCTCCGTGGAAGGGAAGCAGGCTCCTAGGAGTCGCTTCCGTCCCCTTTGGGCGCGCCGCTCGAGTATGCCGGAGATGCATCCGCCTCGCCGGACGTCTCATGAGCGTCGAGGCACGCTGCACAGATACACGCGGTGGGCGCGGCCTGGGCGAGCAGGTCGGGAGGGAAGGAGCGCGCCGCGCACCAGCAAGGCGCAGCGTCTCCGGCCTCGGCGCGGGCCAGCGCGCACGCGTTCGGCTGGCTGCAGAGCGGGCAGACGCCGGTTTTCGGCTGGGCCGGATCGCTCACGCCTGCGTCGCCCAATTCAAGGCGGCTTCGAGGCGATCGTTGCCCCAGAAGAGCTCGTCGCCCACGAGGAACGACGGCGCGCCGAAGAGGCCGCGCTCCGCTGCCTCTTCGCTCTGTGTGCGCAGCGCCTGCTTCGAGTCCGGGCTCACGGCCGCGGCGAGGACGGTCTCGGCGTCGGCACCCGCTGCGTTCAGGCAGTCGGTCAACACTTCGGGCGATGCGATGTTCCGGTCGTCCGCGAAGTTCGCGTGGTAGACGCGTCGAACGAACTCGGGCACCCAGGGCTCCTCCGCGTGGTGGCAGGTGACACGGGCGGCGGTCAGGCCGTTGCGCGGGAACTCGGACGGCTTTCGAAAGTCGACGCCCTGCGCCGCGCAGATCCGCTCCATGTCGCGCCACATGTAGCGCCCCTTCACCGGATAGAGATTGAACGGGGAGTCGTTCCAGCCCTGCGTGTGGAAGATCGGTCCGAGCAGGAACGCCCGCCACACGACATCGACACCACGCTCCCGGGCCAACGCTTCGACGCGTTGCGAGGCTGGGTAGGAGTAGGTGCTCGCAAACTCGAACCAGAACTCGATCGGCATGGGAGGCTCCGGCGACAGCGCTGTGCGAAGCGTACCCGACTCGACCGGCTAGGAGTCGCCGGGTCGCAGTCGGTTCTCGAGAACCCGGACGTGAACGGGCTTCCAGAAGGGGAACCAGCGCAGACTCTGGCGGCTGTGTTCCCTCCAATCGCCCTGCCGCTCCTCTTCGAGCGCCCAGCGATGGGCGGTCTCGCCGCGGTACCAGACGCGGAGTCTGCACGCGCCGAACAGGCCGTACGACACACAATCGAGGGCTTCGCGCGCCGAGTCGAAGCGCTCGTACCAGCCCGCGAAGTGCACGAGGAAGCGGTTGCCTTCGCGAAGGAGGGCCACGGGAAACGTGGAATCGCCCTCGGGAAAGACCTCGATGGCGTCCTCGCGTGCGTCGACGCGCAGCGCAGGGTGGCGCGCCACGCGCCGCTTCAGCTCAGCGAAGACGTCCATGGGAGCCGAGTCTCTGGCCGCGCTCGTCGAAGTCGAGTGTGACCTGTTGGTCGTGGACCCAGACGGCCCGGCGCTCGCGGAGTTGCGGCGTGAATCGCCACCGCCGCACGATCCGGAGTGCCATCGCGTCGTGCACGCCCGCTGGCTCCGAACGGACGACACGCACGTTCCGGGTCGCGCCGCTCGGCGCGATGTCGTAGGCGACGTCGACGAAGCCCGGTTCGACGACGCGGCTCGGCGGAGCCGGGGATGCGCACCCGAGTGCGATCGCGAGCCACACCAGCGCCGCCGGCCGAGTCACGTCTGAACGAGTCCCAGGCGTTCGTGCCACGCGGCAATCGACTCTTTCGGGTAGCCGTCGAATTCCTGGTCGCCGGAATCGGCGCGGACCACGACCCAGTCGGCCTTCGAACCAAGGAGCAGGTGTGTGCGCTCGGGCGGAACCGGCAGGGGAGTGTCGATGGCCGAGGCGAGCGGGTGGACCAGTTCGGGCCAGCGCGGGTCCCACAGCCAGAGGGGGCTCCCGCAGTTGCCGCAGAAGTGTCGCTGTCCCGGGCTCTGCTCGGGAGCATGATCGCCTTCGCGCTGAATCATCGCCTGGTAGACACGCAGCTGCTCGCGACCCTCGACCTCGAGGGTCGCGTAGTCGCCGCTCAAGTTGATCGCATACCCGCCGCTCCCCGCGGTCTTGCGACAGATCGAGCAGTAGCAGAGGTTGAACGGGTAGGGGTGCGGCGAGTCCAGTCGGAACCGCACGGCCCGGCAGTGGCACGAACCCTCGAGTCGCACGCGTCGGTCCTCGCTGCTGGGGAGAGGTGAAGAACGGTCGGGTCAGGATAGCTTCTGGGCTTCGTACCGTTGCTGTGTCGGGGCGAAGCCCGACGGGTCGTCGAGGCTACCAAGCGTGACCGCGATGGAGGTGTCGCGCGCGTCGCGGAAAGCCAGCTGGGTGCCACATCCGCGGCAGAAGACGCGGGTGACGTCGGGCGAGGACTCGCGCGAGGCCGGCGTTCCCTTGCGGAAGACCAACGCGCCGAGCGGCAGCAGCAACCAGGTCACCGCCGTCGCGCCCGTCGCGTGTCGGCAGTCTTCGCAGTGGCAGAGCACGACCTCCTGCGGCTCCGCGGTGAGCGTGTACCGCACCGAGCCACAGGCGCAGCGGCCCGTGCGTTCGCCCGCCGCTCCCGTCATGGGCGCACCACGGCGCTCAACCGCCGCTGGGTTCACCGCCATCCACGAGCAGGCGCTCTTCGCCGATCCAGAGGGGCGAGTTGGCGAGGTCGATGAAGCGTTTCTCGTCTTCGAGCAGCGCCTGGCCGGCCGCCTGTCCTTCCGGCGTTTGTGTCGCGGCACCGAGATCGTCGAGGCTGGTCCACCAGAGTTCGGCCACACCGTCGTAGGGCTCGGGGCCACCCCGGCCCGCACGGAAGCCCTCGTTGATCGGGTGCTCGAGTCCGTGGGTCTGCACGTAGCGATGGATGCGGAGCGCCTTGGCGTGACTCTGAACCAGGGGGCCGTGGGTCTCGAACCAGTAGGTCGAGAACTCGGCGTGGGTGAGATGCGGGAGCCGTCGGAGCGCGAAGCTGAGTTTGACCATGCCGCCAAGGTAGCAGCGGCGTTGCCCTTGGTTTCCGAACGCGATTCGGGCGATGATGAACCCGGAGCCAGCGAGGAGACCGTCGCGATGAGCGAGTTCGGGGACGCGATCTACGCGAAGTACCAGGATTGGGCCCGGATCTCGGGCCAGTTGATCGCCGAGGCCCGCGCGGTCTTCCCGGGTGGGGACACCCGGGCAAGCGCGCACTTCGCGCCCTATCCGGTCTTCGTCGAACGCGCGGCGGGGCAGCACCTCTACGACGCCGATGGCCATCAAATCCTGGACTTCATGAACAACTTCACGTCCTTGATCCACGGCCACGCGGATCCGCGGGTGGTGGACGCGCTGAAGTCACAAGCCGAGCTCGGTTCGGCCTACGCCGCACCGACGACCTCCCAGGTGTCGCTCGGTGCCCTCATCCGGGAGCGCGTCCCGAGCGTCGAACAGCTGCGTTTCACCAGCTCGGGGACCGAAGCCACGCAGATGGCGCTGCGCTGCGCGCGGGCGGTCACCGGGCGCCAGAAGGTCATGAAGATGGAGGGGGGCTACCACGGCAGCTACGAGATGGCCGAGGTGAGCATGGTGCCGCTCCCCGGCCAGTGCGGACCGATCGAAGCGCCCCACGCCGTGCCCGTCGACAAGAGCGTGCCGGAAAGCGTGCTCCGGGACACCGTCGTGTGTCCGTACAACCGTCCCGAGCATGCCCGCTCGCTGATCCGCGAGCATGCCCACGAGTTGGCGGCGGTGATCGTCGAACCCGTGCTCGGGTCGCTGGGCATGATTCCCGCTTCGGCCGATTTTCTGCGGGCCCTGCGGGAGGAGACCGCTCAGCATGGGGTGATTCTGATCTTCGACGAGGTCATCACCCTGCGTGTCCATCTGGGCGGGGCGCAGGCACACCACGGCATCACGCCGGACCTGACTGCCATGGGGAAGATCATCGGGGGCGGACTTCCGATCGGAGCCGTCGGTGGGCGCGCCGATCTGATGCAGGTCTTCCACCCGGACGAATCGCCGCCGGTAATGCACTCCAGCACCTTCAGCGGGAACCCGCTGTCGATGGCAGCCGGCTTCGCGGCGATGCGACCGCTCGATGCGGCAGAGATCGATCGCATCAACCAGCTCGGAGAGGCGTTCCGACAGGGCGCGAACGACGCCTTCGCACGCCACGGCATTCGCGGACAGGCCGTCGGGATGGGATCGCTCTCGAACCTGCACTTCTCGGACACACCCCTGCAGGATTCGCGAGACAGCCTGCACGCGATGATCGGCGCGGGCGAAGTCGGCACCTGGTTGCATCTGTCGATGCTGCAGCGCGGAGTGATGAGCGCGAGCCGGCTGATGTACGCGGTCTCGACCCCGATGGGCGACGCCGACGTCGCGTTCGCCCTCGCGGCGCTCGACGACGTGCTCACCGAGCTGCGGCCCGGGATCGAGCGCGAGCGCCCGTCGCTGCGGCGCGACTGACCCCGGATCGCGGCGGTGCACCCTTCGAACCCGGAGCTTCGCGCGAAGCTGTTGGCACTGATCACGCGCGATACCGAGAAGCGTCAAGAGCTCGTCGATCGCGGCGAGCTCTACGAGACCTACCACCCGGAGATGGAGGCCGTGCATCGCGAGAACGCCCAGACGCTCGACGCCCTCCTCGACGACGAGGGCTGGCCCCTGCCCAGTCACGTGGGCGAAGACGGCGTCGAAGCGGCGTGGATCGTGGCCGTCCATGCGATCGGCGAGCCGGAATTCCAGCGCCGTTGCCGCGCGCTCCTCGAGGCAGCCGTCCAGGAAGGGGAGGCGCCTGCGAGGCTTCACGCGGTCCTCTTCGATCGCATTCGCTTCAACGAGCGGCGACCCCAGCGCTACGGAACGCAGATCGATTGGGACGCGGCGGGAGAGATGAGCCCCTGGGAGATCGAGAACCCCGACGAGGTCGATGCGCGGCGTCGGGAGGTGGGGCTGCCGCCGCTCGCCGAGAGCGTTCGTGAGGTACGCGAGCAGGTTCGCCAGGAAGGCGGTCGCGCTCCGAAGCCCTACGCAGATCGCCAGGCCGAGATCCTGGCGTGGGCCCGGCGCGTGGGGTGGCTCGACGCGCGCGCCTGAACCCGCGCTAGAGCGCGCGTTGCATCGCGGCGTACACCGCGGCCCCCACCGCGAGACTCGCGAGGAGCGAGCGCCAGAGCGCGGCGCGGCGCCACGCGGGCTGGCGCAGGCGCCGCACTTCGATCTCCAGCTTCTCGGCTTCGAGCCGGAGCTTCGCGACCTCGGCCTCCAGCCGGTCCTGTTCGGTTGCCGCCACGAGCCGCTTGTCCGCAAGGCGCGTGCCATCGGTGCGTCGCGCTCCGCACGGCCCGCGCGACGCGGTCGCAGCAGAATGCCTGCGCCCTGAAGCACCCCAGCTGCGTTCGGCTAGGCGAATACGCCCACGCCTACCAGCGCCGCGAGCGCGAGCACCGAGAGACCGAAGCACACCGACCGCAGCAGCTGCCAGTTCGCGTAGTAGCAGACGGCGTACAGACACCGGAACGCGAGGTACGCCCACGCGGCCCAGGCGGTGAGCTCGGGCGAGGCGCCTCCCAGGACGCAGAAGAGCCACGCGCACACGAAGACGGCGATGCTCTCGTTCGCGTTCGCGACGGTGCGCGACACGCGAAACAAGAGTTCGCTGTGATTTCCCTCGACTGCTGTACCGGGCGTGTGCCTCCGCAGGATGCCGACGACGTCGGCCACCAGGACCTGCAGCAGGAGCAGGCCGGCGACGGCGCCGAGGGCGGCGATCGAACTGGCGTAGGTCTCGAACATGGACTCCTCGGGTGGGGGCGGGCGCTCAGGAATCGGCTCCTCGGTACGCATCGAGGGTGATCAACAGGTCGACCGTCAAGACGCTCGCCACGACCAGAATCACGGTGAGAGCGGTCCGGGCGACGGGTACCAGCCACAGCAGTGCAACGAGCAACGCGCTGACCGCAACGACCGGCCAGAAGGAGGTGAGAATCACGACGACGGCTTCGCCGGTTCCCTCTGCGGGAACCTTCGCGGCCTTGACCGCGACGTTGCCGAGGAACAGCGCCCAGGCCAACCAGAACGAAACGCGTTCGAGCACGGCCCCTTCCTTCGATCCCTGCGCCCGACGCCTCGCGCGCTTCAGGCCACCAGCAGACGGTAGCCGACGTCGAGTTCGCTTCGGCCACGCACCCAGCCGTACTGCTGCTCCCAGGCTCCGGACGCCAGGTCGTCGCGGAGTCGCGCGAGACCCGCCTCCGGCTCGTCGAGGCTCGCAAACACCGAGATCCCGGCCCGTACCTCGGGGCGCAGGTAGGCCTCCGGTCGGCACCAGTAGGCGCCGAGGAATCCGTCGGTGCAATCAACGGGAACGGGAACGTCGAACACCTCCGCGCGTCCCAGCTGTTTCCGGATCCGCTCGATCGAGGGCATCGAGACTGCGTCGAGAGCGCGAATCTGTGGGAAGTACTCGGTGAGCCAGAATCCCTCGGCGTCGTTGTCGTAGGTCAGAATCACCGTGCGCTTTCGGGCCGCCCGGGACAGCTCCTGGAGCCCCCGATCGAGGTCGGTCCAGTGGTGGAGGGTGAGGATCGCGAGGGATCCGTCGAAAGCCGCGTCGCGGAACGGCAGATGGCTCGCCGCGGCCTGCACGACGGGCGCCGCGCTGGGAGCGCGCTGGCGAATCATCACGGGCGATGGTTCGACGGCCAAGACGGACCGGTCGACAGGTTCGTAGGAGCCCGTCCCCGCGCCGACGTTCACCACGCTCCGACAGTCGCCGAGGGCGGCGAGGATGCGCGCTGCGAGGCGGGGATCCGAGCGTCGCGCCTGCGCGTAGCCCTGTCCGATCGTGTCGTAGCGGGCCATGGCGCCCGAGTATGCCCAAGCTGCGACGCCGACGCGTCGGCTAGCGCCGCGGCCGCCCTTGCCACGCATGCACCATCGCCAGCGGGTCTTCGGGTTGCCCTTCGAACTGGGGCCCTGCGGTGCGCGCCGTCCAAGGGTGCGCGCGGCGGGTCCAGATGTCGCCGAAGGGTGCCTCGGGCACCGGCTCGTCGAAGGTGCCCGGCCGCAGGACCAGCACCTGAGGAACCTGGACGGGCTCGCCCCACAAGCGCGCGGTGCACGCTCGGCAGTAGCGGCCGCGGAGCTTGCGGCCGTCCTCCATGTCGATTCCGAACGCGTCGGGCGCCGTGGCGAGAGACGTCACGTCCTCCCGGCGCACGATCATCGAGAGGCCGAAAGCGGAACCGGTCTGTCGTTGGCAGTCGCGACAGTGGCACTGGTAGTACGCGATCGGTTCGCCCGCGAAGCGGTACCGAACCGCGCCACACACACAGCCTCCCTCGGCGTCGATCCGCATGCCGCTAGTCCCTCACGTCGGACCGTCGAAGGGGCCCAGGAGTTCCCGGCTGGCCGGGTAGCACTCGGCGTCGAGTTCGGCGTCGTGCTCGCCTTCGCAGGTCGCCGGCTCCGCGCTCTCGGCCGGCAGGTACGCGCAGCCGAACGCGAGGAGCAGGAGGGGGAACAGGAGTCGAGGCATCGCTTACCTACCCGGACACGGTCGCTCAGCAGACAGGCGGGTCGGCCGTGTTCCCGAGATAGCCTAGCCCACGCGCGGCTTCGGCCGTCCGAGCGCTACCGCACCTCGAACTGGGACTCGATGACAACGGGGAGATTCGCGCGGAGCGAGATCGCGCCCAGCACCGAGCGCGCGTGCACTCCGCGGTCGCCGAAGACCTCGACCATGAGGTCCGAGCAGCCGTTCAAGACCTGGGGGTGTTGCTCGTAGTCGGCGGTGGCATTGACGAAGCCCTGCAGGCGGACCACGCGCTCGACCCGGTCGAGATCACCGAGCTCCAGCTTGACGGCGGCGAGGATGTCGAGACCCGTCGATCGCGCGAAGGCGTAGCCTTGTTCCGTCGTGAACTCCGCCCCGAGCTTCCCTTTCGGCGGCGATCCCTCTTCGGGGAGCGGCCCCTTCCCGGAGACGAAGAGCAGGTTTCCCGTGCGCACGCAGTTCGTGTAGTTCGCTGCGGGATTGCTTGCGGTGGGGAGCGTGATCCCCAGCTCCTTCAAGTGTGCTTCGATGCGCATGGTTCTCTTCCCTGGCTGCCCCCGACGAGGGGCGGGCTTCAACCCGTGAACCGGGAGATGTACCAGGTGTTGCCGCCAGCGTCCCGGAACGCGGCGCTGCGCTCGGCGTGACGGAGGTACGGCTGGCTCATCGGTTGGCTCCGGTTTCGTGTGCGGCGTCTCACGCTTCTTCTGGCATGCCGCGAACGGCGAGGACTCCGGGCAGCAAGAGCAGCCAGAAGCCCGAGACGGGTTTCACCACCACACCGAGGACCGCGACCGCGAGGAGCCCCCACCCCAGCGACCGCGGCAACGCCAGCTCCGCCTCTTCGAGACGCCGGGTGCTCACGCCGAAGAGCATGAAGAGCGGGCCGGCGATCAAGAACCAGAACGCTTGGCCCCGCTCGGCGCCCTCCGCCGCCTGGAACACACCGTCGGCGACGATCTCGCCGAGGAGTGTCCCGAAGGGCACGAACGCGAACAGCGTGTGCAGGGTTCCGATGACCAGGAGAGAGGTGCCGACAGGTGCCTTCACGAAAAACGCCGCGATGCGCGCCTCAAGAGGCGGCGACAGCCCCGCGGATTCCGACGATCAGCATCTGGACGCCGATCACGGCCAGGATCAAACCCATCAGGCGGCTGACCACCTTGATCGCGTTCTGGCCGAGGAACCGCACGAGCGTGTCCCCGGCCCAGAAGGCGAGGAGCGTGAGCCCGCACACGCTGCCGAGCGCGGCGAGTACGCGGGTCACCTCCGGCAGGGTCGAACCCGCGGCAAAGTTCATGGCCGTTGCGATCGTCCCCGGGCCGGCGAGGATAGGCAACGCGAGCGGTGTGATCGCGATACCGAGCGCCGAGTCGCGGCTCCGGGCATTGTCGTCGGCGGAAGGGGTGTGCACGCTCGACTCCTGCCCCTGCAGCAGGTGGTAGCCCACGAGCCCGACCAGGATGCCGCCCGCGATGCGAAACGCGGGCAAGGTGATGCCGAAGAGATCGAAGATCTGACGACCGAGCACCGTGAACACCGCCACGATGCCGAACGCCAGCAACACTGCGCGCAGCGCGATGCGGCGACGGGTCGCGGGGTCGACCCCCTCGGTCAAGCCCAGAAACAGGGGCACGTTCGCGATCGGGTTCAAGATCGCGAAGAACGCCATGAAGACGGTCGAAAAATGGACGGCCGGCTCGTTCACGTGCCGATCGAGTCCGCGGCCTCGGGGGCGTCGAGCCAGCCCGAGCAATGTTCGGAAACGGTCGTGTACACCGAGAAGCAGGTGAGCTCTGGGAAGTCCCCCCGCTCGCACATCGCATCGATCCAGTCGTCGACGCTGGGATCGTTGGCCTTCGGCACCTCGAGGCAGAAGGCTTCGGTGGCGCTCGCCGTACCGAGGCAACCCTCGAGCCAGGTGGCCTCACGCGGGAGTTCCCAACTGTCGACCGTGCCCTCCGCTTCCCGCGCGGCCTGCTCCAAGCAGACGGCGTCGGTTCTGGAGTGTCCATACGCGGCGCCTTCTTCGAGCGTGGCTTCATAGCGTTCCAGGGCGCGATGGCCAATCACGAACAGGCTGAAGACGCCGACCGCGATGAGGGCCATCGTCACGACGCCGAAAACGCCCGCTCCGATGACGACGCGCTTCAAGAGGTTGGCGGGTCTCGCCTCGCCGGTTCGGGCGGGCTGGAGAGTCGCGGCCCAGCCGCCGAGCATGCCTGCCGGTATCATTCCCGCCGTCGAGATCGCGGTGTACCAGTGCGGCGCGAGCGGTTCTTCCATCGCGCCCGGGATCAAGAAGTAGACGAGCGAGATCACCAGCGAGAGGGCCGCGGTGAAACCGCCGTGACGCACATGCGCGACGCCGGCTCTCCGGGCCGCCCAATACGCGGCGAACACCGTCGTCGCGAGCCCCAGGACCAGCGACCAGACGAGGTACTCGGGGGCTAGCAGAGCGCCTTCGATCACTTCCTCAGGGTTGTCGTCGAGTGCGCCGATCGCTTCGGTGGCGAGCATGTAGAGCGTGAGCGGAAGCAACACCGCGAGTGTGATCGCGTTGTCGAGCAATGCCCCCAGGACGATCGCGCGCCACTTCAAGCCGTCGAGGAGGCCTTCGGGTTCGATCGGAGGCGGCGGTTGCATGGAGCACGACTCGGCGGGGGTGAATCTGCGCGGTGTCTCGGGGCCTGGTCCACGAGGCACGAAGCGAACCGCCCGAGTATGGCAGACGGGGCGCCGCGCGGGCTGGCGCTAGGCGCGCACGGGCAGGGTCGGTTCAGCGGAGAGGGTCCGGAAGGCCGGCCGGGAGATGCGATACTCGACACCCGCGCCGGCCGGGTAGACCACATCGCGGAAGCGCTCCATCCCCAGCCGCTGCATCACCGCCACCGAGCGGCTGTTCGGGACGTCCGTTCCGGCCAGTACCGAGCTGCACGAGGCTTCCCCGAACGCCCTTGTCAGGACCGTGCGGCTCATCGCGGTGGCGACTCCCTTTCCCCACTGGGATGGGTGCAGGACGTAGGTGAGCTCCGCCGAAGCGGCAGCATCCTCGGGTTCCGAAAGGCGTACGCACCCGAGCAGTGACGCCGCTTCGTCTTCGAGCAACCAGAGCCCGAGGGGTGGCTCGGCGGCGAGCGCTTCGACCACCCAGGCTTCGGCGGCTTCGCGCGGGGGCGGTGCGCCATCGCAGAGAAACTCGTACACCGGCGGAAGAGAGAGCAACCCGAGCAGCGCCGAGGTGTCCCCCGATCTGACGGGGCGTAGCGAGAGGTTCAGCGTCATCGCGCCTCCAGCGGCGGGCAGGGCTCGACTCGATCGATGGCGCGATCGGTCGAGCGGTCCCCCGCACGAGATCTGTCACGTCGACGCTCGACTCAACTTGCACTCGAAGCGAGCCAGGCCGCGGCCGCCCCCCAGACGAAGATCGCCATGCCCACGAACTGGCCGACGATCGTGACGTTGAAACAGGCAAAGGCGGTGAGGTTCGTGAGCGGGGGGTTGGGAAGCAGCCCGGAATGGCCCGTGAGCGGGCGTATCAGCCACGCCAGCATGTCGGTGTAGGCCGCGACGACCAGGCTGGCGACCATCCATGCGGTTGCCGTGGTTCCGAGCGACAGATGCGGCGCGCACAGACCTGCGAAGAGCAGCAGGAAGCCATTCTGCAGGTTTTGAGCGTGGGAGATCCGCCAGTCGTCGAGGTCTTCGGCGGGGGTTCCCCGTGCGCGGAGCACTCCATAGGGAACGCCGACGAGCATCCCGATGAAGAACACGATCCCGCCGTGGAGCAGCAGGGCGGCGAGGGCTCGGTCTTCCGACATGGGAGGCTCCTGTGCGGGAAGGGGGTGGGTTTGCTCAAGCCGAGCGTTTCGCTCGCGGCCAGCCGAGGTAGCGGGGCGTCTGACGCAAGTAGGCGTCGAACGGACCTCCGAGGGTCGAGCGCAACCAGTTCTCCTCGGCGAAGGGCGCCAACGCGAACCAGGCCCCCATCGGCGCGGCGGCGATGGCCGTCCACGCCGACCCGGAAGCCACGACCGCTCCCGCCAATACGAACAGGGTGCCCAGGTACTGGGGGTTTCGGGAGTAGCGGTAGATCCCCGAAGCCACGAGGGGCACCTGGGCGCCGTGGGAACCCGCCGTGCCGAGCGCGAAGTAGCCCGCGAGGGCGAAGAGGCCACCGCCGAAGAACAGCACGAGGCCCACCGACCGCTGCCAGCCCGACATGGGTTGAAGCGTGGCGCAGGCCACGCCGACGATCGCGAGCAGCAAGACGCTGGACGAGATTCCGAGTGCGCGGTTCAACGCTCGGCGTGTTCGAAGTGCGGGGCCCGCACCTTCGGGCAGCGGCCAGATCGCGAGCTCCGGTCGCAGGATCGACCACAGCAGCCCTGCCACTCCAAGTGTGCCCACGGCGGCTGTGGTGACGGAGATCGCTTGGATCATGGATTCGCCCTCCTGGCTCGCTGCGCGGAGTCATGGCGGTCGCGTCGTGGGTGCCTATTCGTCGACCGGCTCGTAGAACTCCCCTTCGAGGTCGTCGAGCTTCTCTTGGAGTGCGCCCCGCGCATCTTGAATCGCCTGGTTGTAGACGTGGGCGCCCAGGTTCTTGACGAAGAAGTCGATCAAGAGGCCGGACTGAAACTCACTGATCTCCCGGTCGAATTCGCCGCGAAAGAAGCCCTGGAGCCGGTCGACGAGGTCTTCGCGCCGGGATTCCGAAAGGCGGATGCGCATCGGCTTCTCGAGCTGTCGTTCGCTCATCGGCGTGTTCCGCAGTGGTCGTGGTGAACTCGGCGCGGCAACGATCAGGCTCCCGGCGCCTTGAACGGAAGCGCGTTGAAGATGCCGGGCGTGGAATGGTCGATCATCTGCGCCCCGACGACCTTCGCGTAGTAGTCCGCGGGCCCGACGCCCCCGATGATCGCATAGGCGTAGCCTTGCGCGCGTTGTGCATGCAGCGCGGCCAGGAGCAGGACACGACCGATGCCCTGTCCTCGAAGCTCGGGCACTACGCCGGTAGGTCCAAAGAAGTTGGGACACACCGCATCGTAGGCAGAGAACCCGAGGATCTTCTCGTCACGAACTGCCAGGAAACAGGAGATGGGTAGCCGTTGGAACACCACCTCGACCTCGGGAGCCCAGAACCCGAAGTTCGCCCATGCCCAGTCGACCACCTGGGGCTTCTCGGGTGCCAGCGCGCGCCGGACCTGGAAGCCCGCCGCTGTTGCATCGGCGTGCGCCGCTTCCAGGCTGGGCAGATCGTAGAGTCGCACGATCATGTCGGGCATCGTGTGGCCTCCTCGCGACCGTCCAGGTCGTGCGAACGAGTCGGCGCTCCGGTCGAAGTGCCGACCGATGTTGCCAGAACGCCCCGCGCCAGGAGCGCCCCACGGCTCACGGAGCGTCGGGCTCGAACTGTCGAAGCATCGCGCGGGCTTCGTAGGCGAACGGTGTGTCGGGGTGTTGTTCGCTGACGTAGGAGAAGGCGGCCTTCGCTTCCTCGGTGCGTTCCATGCGCGACAAACACTTTCCCTTGTAGAGGTAGACTTCGGCGAGCTCCGTGGGGTGGTCGGTCAGAAACGGGAGGTATTCGTCCACCAGTTCCAACACGCGCGCACACTCGCCTGCCCGATATTGGTCTCCGACGTCGGTCACCGCTCCCATCGCGATGACGCCGCCGCACCCCGCAGCGAAGAGTCCACACAGCAGTACGGCGCTCCGGTTTCGAGGCTTCAAGACCATCCTCACGCGTGCGTGTCGTTTTCGGGTCGACGTACTCTGCGTCGATCGCGGCGCACAGTATGCCAGAGCCCACGGGGATGGGCGTCGCGACGGACCAGCGCCGTCAGGCAGCCGCCTGCGCTCCCTGGCGCTTGAGCAGCCAGAGCGCCAAGCCTGCGGAGACCAGCTCGAACCCGAGCGCCTGTCCGGTGTAGGCCGACCAGCCGGAATCGAGTGCTGCACCCGACAGGCGCGCGACGAAGAGTCCACTGCAGAGGAAGGCGATGGCGAACAGGGCAGGACGTCGCAGGTCGTCTCGCAGGAAGGCGGCACCCGTCAGCGCTCCCAAGGCGGCCTGGAGCCCGCCGTACATCGCGCGAATCTCGGTCGTGCCCGTGGCCGAGTCGGCCGCCACACCCGCGGCGCCCGATAGGTATGCGGGATCGAAGAAGCAGAAGAGTCCGTAGCCCGACCAGAGCAACGCCGAAAAGCCGAGGAACCATCGCATCAGCCACACCTCATGTTTCTCTCGAAGTCGCGCCCAGTATGCCAGGGCCGTCGCGCCGCAAGGGGTTCGTCTCGCGCACGGCCGGCTACTTGACCAGGCGGAAGTCAGGGTGCGACATCCACGCCTCGAGGAACTCGGTGTCCGAGTAGTGGCACGAGTCGAGGGCCACGCAGCGACCGGCGAGCGTACTTGGGTCGGAAGGAAGCCGGGGCAGGAGGCCGCCGTAGTCCACCACGCCAGTTGCGCCCGTCGCGAGGTGGAGACACAGCTCGGCCAGGACCCGATGGTCGTCCACGTCGTTGCACATCGCGGCGACGGTCACGGCCGTCTGGAACCCTCGTCCGAAAGCTGCGGCGACGCCCTCGAGTTCGTCCGCCTCGAGATCGTAGAAGGGCAGGGCGTGCAGCTCGAAGAAGAACGGGCGTCCCTCACCTTGGTAGCGCCCCCCGATGCCCGTCGTGTCGGAGATCCAGAAGTCATCTCCGCTTTCGCTGGACGAGACGGACCGAAACGTTTCGACCACCGACAGGCGAAGAGCCTCGACGGGTTGGGGGAACAGAACGCTCGCGGACGGCCCTGCCACTCGTGGCTAGCCGGCGGCTCCCAATAGAGTGATCACGTTGCCGTCGGGGTCGCGCAGATGAGCGAGCACGCCACCCCAAGGCTGCTTTTCGGGTGGGGCGGCGAACTCGACGCCGCGTTCGGCGAGCGTCCGGTGGGTGGCGGCGATGTCCGGCACCTCCAGCGAGACGCCCGCGAAGCGCCCGACGAGGCCTGCGGCCTCGGGGTCGCCCGGGTCGAGCCGCTCGAGCGCGAGCTGGGTTTCGCCGGTGGCGAGCTGTGCCCAGCCGAGATCGTCGTCTCGGAAGGCGGCGGGTATCCCCAGGGTCTCAGTGTAGAACTCGATCGCGCGTTCCCAGTTCGAAACGAAGATCCGCACGACGTTGAGCTTGAACTGCATTCCGAACTCCTCGCAGCGCCTGGGGGTCCGCCGTTCGGGCGAACGGTTGTGCGCGTCCCAGTATGCCAGAGCCGCGTTCGGGGGGAGAAGAGGCCTCGGATTCCGCGGAGCGCAGTGAACCTCTCGAGTGTGGGCGGGGTCACAACCAGAGGCGCACAGGGAGGCCCGCGGACCCCAGCACAGAAGGGATGTCAGCAGTCGTGCCCTCGAGACAACCCGTCGGCCTCCTGGGGGCCTTCGCTCTGCTCGGCTGTGCCCACCTGGAGCCTCGCTGCTCCGAGTACAGGCAGGTGCTGGCAGAGGCATCGGCCGAGGTGGCGATCACCGATCAGGTCCGCGCGGGCGGGGCGTTCGCGGAGGCCCCGGCGATCGACGTGAGCGAAGAAGCCGCGCTCTTGTCGAAGCGTCTCAAGACGCTTTGCGAGCTCCGCTGGGAGGGGGAGTTGTCGCACGACGCATACCGACTGGAGGTGCGTCAGGCGTACGACGACTACATCCGAACGCGCTTCGGAGACTCGCACCGGTACTGAGATCGTGTGGCGAGCTCTCGCATCAGGGAGTCTAGGGGCCGCCGGGGATCTCTGCGCAGAAGGTGGCCTCGTACCCGTTGCAGTCGCGAATCGAGAACTGGCGGAGGCCCCAGGGGCGATCGCTCGGCTCCTCCAGCACCTGGACGCCACGGTCGCGGTAGCGCTCGAACAGGTCGTCGAGGTTCACACCCACGTACAACCACAGCGAGAGAGAGGGGTTCACCTCGGCACCCGCCGGTAGCGGCTCGAAGCGGATATGGACGGTGGGAGCCGAGTAGCTGGGATCCGCACAGACGCGCGCGTGCACGGGCGGGTCCCCCTCGACGAAGTCGATGTGGAAGTCGAGCTTGTCGCGATAGAAGGCCACCGTCTCGTGCACGTCGGGCACGGCGAGCACCGGCTGCATGCCGTGGAGCTGAAACGGAGTGAGCGGTCCGGGTTCCAAGGTCGACCTCCGGCCGACGCTAGGACGCGCGGCGCTTGTCTCGGTGGTAGGTGAGCGCGGCTGCGACGCAGACGGCCAGCGCCTGGCGGGGCACGGCGTCCCCCTCGTCGAAGACGAGCCGGCGATTTCCATCGAACTGGAACTCACCGGGAAACCAGTCCCGGAAGCGCTGGACGAGATCGGTCTGGCAGTGGAAACACATCGCGTACTCGCGCGGCGCCGACTCGTTCCAGTGCACGCGAATCGTGGTTCCGACTCGGGCCTTCTTCGGGAGGTAGGCGGGTTCGCCCCACTTCAGCGTCTCGTCGAGCGCGCCCACGCCTTCCGTCTTCGCCGCGGTGTCGAAGATGAGCTTCCGCAGGGCGAGGAGCTTCCGCCGGATCCTGGGCGGGTACGCGCCGAACGCGGCGGCGACTTCCGGGCTTTCGATCGGTTTCACGGGGAAGCTCCAAGCGGCTCGGGCGGGGCGACGCGCGGGCTAGCTGGCGCGGCTCGCCGCCTCGGCCTTGAGCTCGCGCCACTTCTCCGTATTCACCGGCTCGAGGTACGACTCACCCGGAACGCTCTTCACGGTGTAGGAGAACTCGAGCTGCACGCCGTTCGGGTCGCGGAAGTAGATCGAGTGCAACCAGTCGAGGTCGAGAGGTCCGATCACATCGACGCCCGCGGCCTCTAGCTTCGACTTCCGCGCTTCCAGCTCTTCGAGGGAGTCGACGTCGAAGGCGAAATGGATCATACCGACCCCGGTCCGAACTCCCAGGCCCGCGTTGATGCCCGCATCGAACGTGTCGGCGATGTCTGCGATGCCGTGGCTCTGAGCGAACTCGAGGCTCTGACTGTTGCCGAGGTCGAAGAAGACCTGCCGCAGGTGGCCTTCGCCCACCTCGCGGAGGTAGTACGCGATCGGCTCGAAGCCCAGCACCTTCTGGTAGAACTCGATCGTCGTGTCGATGTCGTGGGTCATCAGACCGAAGTGGTTCATGCCTCTGGGCTGCATGGCGTGCTCCTCCGTGTGGGTCCGACCGGGCCCGTTCATCCTACGCTATTCGAAGCTCCACGAGGTCCGAACCTCGGCCAGCCGATCCCTTGCGTCGAACCGCAGGCCGATCGCATCGACCCAGACATGGCCATCCTTCTCGAACACCCGGTCCGGGTCGCCGGCTCCGAGGGCCGCTTCGAGCACCGACGCGCGATCGTGTTCCGGGCGGGCGGCCACGGGAACGACGGCGAGGAGCTGATGCAGGGCCCGATTCTCATCGGCGCACTGCACATCGCGGTAGGTCATGGTGAGCGCGTTGTCGATCGTCAGGAAGAGCCAGAAGCCGTTCGAGATGACGAGCAGCGAGCTCAAGACGCCGATGGCGACGGTGGTGCGGCGCAAGGGAACTCCTCTCGATGAGACGCGTTCATGTGGCCGGGTAGGCCTCGAGGTCTTTGGTCGACGCCTCCGATCGAAGCAACTCGAGCACACGTACGCAGAGTGGGTCGTCGGTTGCGAGCTGATTGTGGCCACGGATCCGCTCCCACAACGATCGCTGCTTCTCGATCTGGACGACCCATGCGACCGGCTCCGCGGAAGCCGATTCCTCGACTTCGGCCGAAGCTCCGACGAGGTACGACGCGCCGAACGCGGAGACGTCGACGTACCAACCCCAGTCCTCGTAGTCCGGCGCGGGCACCTCGATTCCAGTCGTAGCGAGTTGCGGGCCCAGCCAGGTCAGCAACGAGTGGCCGAAGATCGGATTGACCGGATTCTCGGGTTCCCGCGAGACGTCGAAGGCCGTCGACCGAAACTCGATGACGAGAGCCATGGAGGGAGCCTCGTGTTCGGCGTTCAGCCAACCGGAGCGCCAATGCTGGAGCGGAAGCAGCGGGGAACTCCGCCGCTCTACTTCCGCGGCGACAGGATCGCGAACGCCCAGCCCAAGCGGGTGTAGGAAGAGAGAACTCGCGCGACTGCTTGGATCGGTGCCGGCAGCGAGCGCGGCGTCCGGAACCGCTTCCCGTCGTGGATGACGAAAGCACGCGCCGGTCGCGGTTTCCCAGCCAGCCAGAAGCGCGTGCGCGGCTCGGCCGCCAGGTTCAGCACCCACTGAGAGCGGTTGCCACGGTAGGTACCGACCAGCACGTAGCTCCCGAAGCGGCTGGCCACGAGCGGCGTGCGGTAGCGACGCCCCGACTTGCGTCCGCGCGTCTCCAGAACCACCAACCCACCGGGCGCGAGCCGGGGAGATCCGAGGCCCGCCCGGACGAGCGGTTCGACGAAGCGGTTGAGCGTGCGGAAGAACTGCGCTTCTACGGACTCGGAGGCAGGTCGATCGGCCATCTCACGACTCCTGGGTTACCCGGCCGCGGCTAGGCAGCGGGGCCGGTCTCTCGCGAGGTCAACTCGAACGTCCACCAACCCTCGGGCCGAGGGTCGGGGTCGTCGTTCTCGAGCTTCTTCGCGCGTGCGCGCCAAACGGCATCGAGCTCGTCGGCGGAGGTCACGCGCCGAAGCTCCACCGGGTAGATCGCCTCCCCGATCTGGATGCGTCCACTCGACTGCTCGAGCGCCAGCCCCGACCAGCGCTTCCCCTCACACACGGAGCAGCTCACGAACAGACGCTGTTGCCAAGACATGCAGTTCACCGTGACCGAGTGGGGTCCCGCAACCTCCACGGCACACCGCGGTACCGCGTTGGCGAAGCTCCAGTCGGATACGGTGTCCGTGTGCTCCGGTCCGCGAAGCGCACCGCCGGCGATCGGTCCGCAAGGGCCGATCCCCAGCGCGACGATCGTCCAGGAGAAGAGCCAGAGCGAAAGCGTACGTCGGGTCATGTGCGGGCATTCCCTCGGGCGCGTCGGGTCCGGTGGGCCCTCAGTATGCCAGAAGCCTGACTACGGCTTCAGCTGGTGCTACGCCTCGCTGACCACTCGTCGCGGAGCAACGCCCAACGCTCGTGATCTCGCCAGCGGCCTCCCACCTTCACGTACTTCGGCGAAAGGCCTTCCTTGCGAAAGCCGAGGCGCCGAACCAGGCGGATCGAGCGATGATTCTGGGGCTGGATGTTCGCTTCGAGCCGGTGCAGCCGCAGCTCCCGGAAGGCGCGCGTGATCGCAGCGGCCACCCCAGCACGCATGAAGCCCATGCCCTCGAAGGGCGCGAACGCGTAGTAGCCCAGGTACGCCGACTGGAAGGAGCCCCGCACGATCTCGTTCAGGTTGACCACTCCGACGATCGCGTCCGACTGCGGGTCGACGACGAGTCGGCATTCGTACTGCGCGTCACGCGCGCGCTCGAGGAACGCCCGAAACGCGGCCGATGTGGCGGGTGGGTGTGCGAGGCCGCGATGCAGTGCGCGACTTCGGCGCGCCGCCGCCAGGAACGCCTCTTCGTCACGAGGGGACGGCGCTCGCAACCGAACCCGCACCACGAAACCTCCGCATCACGCGACCCGCGAACGGATCGCTCCGGGAAACGCCCAGTATGCCAGAGCCGGGCGCTTCCACGGACGCGCGAGTGTCACTGCAGGACGTAGCCCCGGGGAAGCACGAAGAAGAGCGAGGCGAGTAGCGCGGTCCACCCGACGACGGCGAGTGGGGAGGCCACGCGAAGATGGCGGTAGAAGCGACGGATCAGGCGAGTCGAGCCAACGATGGCGTAGCCCCAAACGAAGAGGAACGCGAGGCCCGCTCCGATCCCCAACAAGGGGAACGCCGCGTGCTCGAACCAGTTCGTCTTCAGGTAGGCGACCAGGGCCGCGCCCGAGACGACGATCAGCAGAACGAACCAGACGAGGAGGTGGTAGCCGGCGATGACGCTGAGGAGCGCCGCCAGCCAGGACGGGTTCTCGCTCTGCGATTCGGGTTCCCGGTCGGAGGCCGGGGCCATCTAGCCGTGCGTCTGTGCCCGCGTCAGGAAATCCTGCCAACGGGCGTCTCGCGCCGGATCCCGCTCGGCCCTCGGGAGTTCGCTCTCGACGAATGCCGTGAACGAATCAGAGAACACGGTGGGGTTCGCCTGCCACCAATCGCGCACTCCGGGGTACGACAGCCACCAGCGAATCGTCGAAGCCCAGCGTGCCCAGATCTCTTCGGAGAGCGCGCCGGACTCGGCTTGATGGAAGATGAACTCGAAGGCGCCGAAGGCCTCTACGAACCACCAGGTGAATCGGATCCGCTCCTCGGGAGTGAGCAACCCGACGTCGATGACCCCTCGCGCATGCAGGTTCGACAGCTCCGGGTCACGGCTGAGCGCGGATTGGGTGGCCGAGATGCGATCGAGCACCCGAGCGAAGTTCTCCGCGCGGATCGACTCCGTGTTCTGACGTACCTGAACGGCGAGGTAGACGAGCGAGACCACGACCACGACGCCGCCGATGAACTCGCCGAGGTTGGCCAGGTCTCCTAGGTCCAGGGCTTCGCCTCCGTCACGCGCCGCTCCGTTTCAGCTGCGGTTCAGGTGGAAGACCGAGACCGCGCCGGGGGCATCTTCGATCGAGGGGAAGCCCGCGACGATGTCGGGGTAGTTCGGCTCGTACTTCGCGACCCACGCCTCGAGCACCGGGCGCCATTTGGGCCCGCTGAGCAGCGACGCGTTCAAGGCATAGGTGTCGTCGCCGAGGCGCAACTCAACGGGACCCCCGTTTCCGATCCGCTCGACCCACCCGCTATCGCTGCCGCCCACGACGTACAGCTCGCCTTCGTGGTCGATCACCCAGATGATCACGACGCGCGGCGGGAAGCCCGGAACCTTGAGCCGGATCTCGTCGATGCCCGAGGTGTCGCGCCACTCCTGGGGAGCGTCGACGGGCGTACCCCCGATGAAAAGGCCGGGTACCGGGCCGATCGGGGCGGCGATCAGCGTGATGAGGCCGAGCACGAGGACGATCGGCAAACCGATCTTGAGAATCTTCACGTTCCCCTCCTTGCCGTGACCGCCGCACGTGTCGCCGCGGCGGGTCGGGCATGTGGTTGGATGGCGGCTTTCGAAGACGCCGCCAGCCAGGCGCGCCGCGCCAGTATGCCAGAGTCCATTCACCCGTGGGTGTCGGCGCTAGAGATCGAGAGCCGCTGCGAACGCCGCGAACGAGACGAACTTTTCGGTCCACGCGCAGGTGCCGTCCTGGTCGGATGGCGGCCAGCCGCTCACGACGACGCGGGGGTCCGAGGGCGAAGTTCGGTAGTCGAGGGCGATGGCGACGTCATCGCCCGGGTGACGATTGACGGCGAGGAAGAGCGACTGCTCGGTATCGAGCCACGGGAGGTCGCGTCTTCCATCGTTGGAGCCTCGGCAGAGTCGCAGGATCTCGATTGCATCCCGTGGACGGGACTCGCGCCCCATGTCTTCGAAGGAAAGGAAGTCGACCGGGTCGCCCCGAAGCTCGGGAAAGGCGGCGGCGAGCGCGTCATCGCCCGGGTGGACCCAGCGTCCGGCGGACTCCAACGCGATGAGGAGCGGCGGCAGTTCGAGGCCGTGGATCGTCATCTCGATCGGTGGTCTCGTTCGACTCGGAGCGCGGTGACCGAGGCTACGCGGAGGCGCTGGGATCGCGGCCGAAGCGCTTTGCCGCGCGTTCCCGCGCCTTCGCGGCCTCCACCTCGCGATCGCGAGGCGGTGCCTGGGTGGAAAGAGAGGTGAGCAGGTCACGCGCGACAACGGCGACTCCGGCAACCGCCTTGTCGAACGCCTCTTCGTTCGCGCGAGAAGGCTTGTTGTAGCCGCTCAGCTTGCGGACGAACTGGAGTGACGCCGCCTGGATCTCGTCCTCGGTCGCCGGAGGCTCGAAGTTGAAGAGCGTCTTGATGTTTCGACACATGGCGAGCTCCTGTCGGGTGCGAGTCCCTGCTACGAGTTCGTTGCGCGCTTCCCGAGGAGCACCGATCTCGGGTCGCCCTTCGCCGCGAAGGTGGCGTACAGGACGTAGGGGAACCCGAACATCCCACCCATCGGAAAACTGAGGAGGGCGAGGGCGTAGCCCCTGGGGGTGCCACCCTCTCGCCACGCGACCCAGACCGCGAACAAGATCAGATAGACGACGAAGTCGAGATCGAACTGGGCCCGCCAGCCGAGCGCCATCAGGTCGCCGATCGCGACCGCGGGCCAGTTCGGCCCCTCCGATGTCGTAGCCACGACGGTGAGCATGTAGATCGAGGTGGTCGCCAAGACCAGGAAGATCCGAAGGGCGGTCACGAATGCATCTCCTCGCCGCTCAGTCGATACCGGCTTCTTCCCGAAGCCGCGCTTTCTGCTTTGCCCCGATGGCGTCCCAGTGGCGATCGCGTAGCGCACCTTCGAGCGAATACAGGTAGTAACAGACCGAGATCGTCTCTCGCGGGTACTCCGCGCAAACCCGCTGGAAGACCTTCGCCGGACCGACGCGGTCGAGATCGCCGCGGGTCTCGATCCCCACCTTGCGCAGCCGGCGGGCGATGGTCGGGCCGATATTCGTGAGTTCGGCGACGGGACGGTCGCGCTTCGGCATGCCCGATCCTACTCCTTTCCCGCGTCGTAGGCGGCTCTGCGACACCGCGATCGGTTGGCGCAGCTCATGATCCCGTCGCTGGGTCGCGCGGTGTCTCGTTCAGGAGGGCCACCATCAACACGCTGGCCACCCAGACATAGCCCCACGCCAGGAACACCCGTTGGATCGCGCCCTTCAGCGGGGCGAAGGTCTCGACACCGACGCCCGCGGCGATCTGCGCGCCGAAGAGACCGGCTAGAACGAGCAGCAAGAGTGCCGAGACGCGGGGGCCGAGCAAGCGCACGCTCGATAGCGGCGCGAGCAGAAGCACGACGCTTCCGGCGAGGCCGAGTACTTCATGGAGCTGGCCTGCTCGCGAGACGGCGACGCACCCCGGATCGCAGGGGAACACGCCGGTTCCGACTCCGAGCAGCAAGCCGACGAGGCCCAGCGCCCAGGTCGGTGGGAAGGTCACCGGGCGACGCCCCAGCTCGAGTGCAAGGGCGAAGCTCGCAGCGACGAGGGCGCACCCATAGAAGACCCACCACGCCGACGTCACCGTCGCGAAGGGAGTTCCCGGTACACCCAGCTCGCTCATGAACTGCGAGACGTGTCGGTAGCCCTCGTGATGAACGGAAACCGCGTACGTCACCACGAAGTCGAGGGGGAGCACCGCCAATCCCAGCCAGAGAGCGGTTCGCTGTACTCGAGGTGTGGGCATTCCGATACCGGAGACCCGCGTCGCGAAGCGAGGCCGCGCTACGCGGGCGCCGCCTCGAGATCTTTGCCGAGGAACACGCGCAGCCCCAGGGCCATCGGCGCGAGCAGCCAGGGCAGGTTGAAGACCAGGTAGTAGGCCGTGTTGGGCGGCGGATGGGGGCCCAAGAAGGTCTGGGCGAAGTAGAAGAACATGTTGGTCGTGGCCGCCCCCGCATACACGAGGCCCAGCGGGCGCAGCCAGGGCCGAAGCCAGATGAGACCGACGATCACCGCGAGCAGCACGGGCGCCTGGAAGAACCCATCGAAGAGGCACGCGGCAATGAGGTTCGGCGGTGGGTCGAGGTGGGCCGGTTCTTCCGCCACCGCCCAGTCATGGAGCGCACGCAATGGGGGCCAGGGGCTATCGGGCGAGACGGGAACGCCGAGGCCTTCGGGAAGGCTGAACAGGAAGCCGTAGAGAACGGCCAGCGAGAAGAAGACGATGAAGAAGAGATCGAGGGGACGTCGGTAGATCGGGTTCATGCTCGTTCGAGTGCCACGCTTCGGTGTGAGTCGTCAGCCGTCGAGTGATCACTCGAGCGGGCTGGGCGCGGCCAGTATGCCAGACGACAACTCGGAAGGGCCGGACTTCCCGAGGGCGGGATCGCTTCCGGCCTACGCGCTATACGGGTCGGAATCCGCGAGGTAGCGGAGCATCGCTTCGCGCTCCGGGTGCTCGTCGAGCCATTGCCGCACGCGTCGAAGCTCGGTGTAGCCGCGTCGCCAAACTTCCCCTTGTAGAACTCGGCGAAGAACTCGCGCGATTCCTCTCGCCGGATTTCACGCTGCCATGCCGTCGTGAACACCTGATGCACGTCCCGGTGCAACCCGTGCTCTCGCAGCAGCTCCCACTCGGCGGCGTCGAACCAGATGCCTCCGCAGTGTCCACAGCGATCCAGCGAGAACGGGATGGATCGAGCCACCCGAAACCGCGCGAGGATCCGGCTGCACTCGGGACAGAGCATCGCTTGTTCCGACTCCGAGGTCGGGACTGGCTCGGCGTCAGCCGGAGGGCCTGGGGGCAGCGGATCACGGAGCGCGTCGCGCCATCGCCAGTACTGGAACGAGCTGATCCAGTGGCCACCGCACTGCTTGCAGCGATCCGCGACCAGGTTGGGTTCGAGCCTCTCGGCGCCTTGGGTCTCAGCGCGACACTTCGGACACTTCATGTCACACACCCGCCATAGGGAAGCCTGTCGCCCAACCGACCGGACCTTTTGGTGCCGGGACACTGCGCTGCGCCAGTATGCCAGACCCTTTGACGTGGCCGCGTGTCGTCTCAGATCGAGATGCGTTCCGCTTCGAAGACGGACATGGAGGTCGGCTCGGCGGCCAGCGCGCGGAGGGCGCGCACGAACTCCCGTGACGCGGGCACCTGGAAGTGTTGTGCCAACGCCGCTCGATCCGACCACTGCTCGACGAAGACGAGTCGCCGCGGGTCGTCCGGGTCCTGATAGACATCATGGGTGAGGCAGCCGGGCTCGGCTCTCGAGCGCGCCACATGCGCCCGCGATTCCTCGAGCGCTGCGGGCATCTGCCCCTCCTGCACCACGACACTCCCCAAGACCAGAATCATCGGGCTCCCCTCGCGGCGTCGAAGAGCGCGGGCGCCTCAATCAAGTGAGCACCACTGGGTTCTGCTGCAGGCACGCTGAATCACTGCGGTCGCTCGCCAGCAATGGTGCATCGGCGGAGCACACGATCCGAACCCGCGTGGTCGGCGACGCCCGCGTGTTGCGTCGCTCGCTCGTCCCACACGACGACAGCGCCCTTCGACCAGCGAAAGCGGCACTGGATGCTGATGTCGTTCGCGCGGCTCGAGAGGAATTCGTGCATCGAACGGCTCTCGTCCTTCCCGAGGCCCTCGATGTGGGTCATGAACGAGCGGTCCACGAAGAGGGCCTTGCGCCCCGTTTCCGGGTGGGTGCGGACGAGCGGGTGCGAGACGCCGTTGCCCACCGCCGTCATGATCTTCGCGCACGCCTCCTCCGGGAGGTGCTCTCGGATGTAGGCCCGGAAGGACGCGTCCGTCGCGTGGAACCCGCGCAAGCCTTCGAGGTAGGTCTTCATGCGGTCGCTCAGTTTCTCGTACGCCAGATACATGTTCGCCCACATGGTGTCACCCCCGTACGCGGGCGTGACCTCGCAGCGCAGCACCGCGGCCGACGGCGGCTGCTCCATGTAGGTGACATCCGTATGCCATCCGTCGCGATCCGGCGGAGAATCCGGACCGTCGACGATGTCATGGAGTTTCGAGGGGTCTCCGAGGGCCCCCCGGATCGGGTGGACCTCCGGCTCCCCGAAACACGCAGCCAGGGCGAGCTGGTGCTCGTCGTCGAGATGTTGCTCGGGGAAGAAGAGCACGAGGTGTTCGAGCAACGCGCTACGCAGCCTCGAGCGCGTCTCCTCGGTGATGGGAGCGTAGAGGTCGACGTTCTCGACGACCGCGCCCAGCGCGGCCGTGACCGGGTGGATCTGCATCTCGACATGCCCTCCTGGGCGCGCTTCGCCAGTATGCCAGAAGCCGAGATGAGAGCGGGCGACAACGCCCTGCTACGAGGCGCGCGAGAACAAGTCGGCGAGCGCACCCGGCAGGCTCGGGAACTCGAAGGCGAAGCCTTCCTCCTGCAAGCGCTTCGACACACAGAAACGACCATAGAGCGCGAGCTCCGGGTCGGTCTTCATCACGAGGGGTGCGGCGAGGCGCACTTGCCAAGCCGCGGTGGGAAGACCGAAGGGCATGCCGACCGCGCGACGCAGCTCGTGCATGAACTCCGCGTTGCCCACGGGCTCGGGGGCCGTGGCGATGTAGGCGCCTCGCATCTCCGCGTCTTCGATGGCGCGCTGGAAGAGTCGGTTCATGTCGCGCTCGTGGATCCAGCTGAAGCCCTGGCGGCCGTGTCCGACCTTTCCGCCGAGTCCAAACCGCGCGAGGGTGGCCAGCCGCGGAAGCGCGCCCGCGCTTCGGCCCAGCACGAAGCTCGTGCGCAGCACCACCGAGCGGGTCTCGGACGGCACGGCACGCGCGAACTCTTCTTCCCAGGCTCGCCCCACCGTCGGGGCGAGCCCGAAACCAAAGGCCGAGCCTTCGTCGCAGACCGCTTCTGGCGGGTCGCCGTAGATGTGGGCCGTGGACATCTGGACCCAGACCGGCGGCGTCTCGCCGCGCTCGCGCAGCGCTTTCCCGAGCACGGCCGTCGCTTCGACGCGCGAGCGCAGGATCTCGTCGCAGTGATCGGGCGTCTTCACGCAGTCGACCGTCCGGCCTGCGAGGTTCACCACCGCGGTGGCGCCTTCCAGCGTGTCGGCCCAAGCGCCCACCGAACGACCGTCCCACGTGGCGTGCGGAAAGCTCACCGTCGACGGCGGCGCCGTACGAGAGAGCAGCACGACCGAGTAACCGAGTGCCTCGAGGTGGTGGGCGAGGCTGAGCCCGAGGAAGCCCGTGCCCCCGGCGATCACGACCTTGCGTCCCGACGCCTCTTCGCTCACGCGTGTTCCCTCTTGGATTCGGCGCTCCTTCGCTCGGAGCGGCCTGCTGCCGCACATGCAGTATGCCAGAGCTGCGCGTCGCGGCTCCGGCTGCCGCTACTCCAGCGCGGGGGTGACGGTCCCGATGAACGCGACCTGGAGGAGCGCGAGAAGGACCAGACCGGCCCAATGCACGGACGTGTTGCTGGTCAACCGCAGAGCGAGCAAGAGCACGATCGCGAGGCCGCGCACGAGCTGCCCGAAATGGAGATCGGGGCCCGCGAGGAAGAGCTCGGCGACGACCCCCAACGCGACCCACGTGGCCAGCAGCGTGAAGATCGCGCGGAACACCGAGTGGTAGTGGGTCTCCGGGTCTGCAGGCTGGCCCGAAGACCCCGTCGCGGGTGGCGTGATCAGATGCGCGGCGGCCACGACCGGGAGTAGTGGGGAGAGCGCGAGGAGGAACCCGCCGAAGTTCCAAGCCACGTCTCGGAACCCCCAGTAGCCCCAGATGCTCTGCAGCAGCGCGAGCAGCAAGAGTGCCGAGGCCGCGAGCTGAAGCGGAAACATCGCGACGCTCGCCCGGTGGAGGTAGAGGCGCCCCCAGCCCGAGAGCAGGTCGGAGACGCCCACCGCAACGACGAACGACGTGAGAACGGTGACGTACTCGAACTGGGACAAACGGCTTCACTCCCGATGGGCGACGACTGCGGAAGCAACGACGGGGCAGTATGGCAGACCTGCGCTACGGGCCCGTGACGAGGACCTCCCAACCGGGGGCGTCGCTCCCGATCCAACTGAGGGTCACCAGTCGACCCGAGAGATCCCAGATCAGAAAGCGCTCCACGCGCTCGTCGAAGAGTTCGCTGGTCTGCAAGCGCTCCGCCTCTCCAAGGTCCTTGTTCGGCGGCCCGAGGTCGGCTGTGAGCTCTCGCTCGACCGTCTGAAAAGTGACCCGCGCGGCTTCTCTTGCCTGCCTGTCGAACGTCACCATCTGGCTCCTGATCGAACCGGCTTCACAGGTGTAGTAGTGCAGGGCAGCCGCTCCGAAGAGCAGCCCCTCGAAGACGAGCTGCGGGCTCGCACCCTCATCCGGCCCAGGGAAGCTCCCGACGAACGCCGATCCCCGCTTCGCTTCCACCGTGATCACGGCATCGCACGAATCTCCGGGATTCACGCCGAACACCGCGAGGGATGGCCCGGACACGAGGATGATGGCGATCGAAAGAACGATCGCCCGCACACGACCTCGCCTCGGGCGACGAATGTCTTCGGGCCCCGAAGTCACGGCCCCAGTATGCCTGAGGATACGCGCCGGTTCGGAGGCGCCTTTCGAGCTCCTAGAGCTTGGCGGTCAGCTGCACTCCCGTGTCAGGGGACGGGTGGGTCCATCCGCTCAGGATCGCGAGTCGCATCGCGGCGCTGCCTGGCACGGGAGGCGCTCGGCCGTCGGAGCGACCTGTCGCCATAGGCCAAACGCACCGTTTCAGTATGCCAGAGCGGAACCCGTCTGCTTCGTCTTGGCGAACGTCGCGTTCCGCGGACGCCGCGGGTCCACGGATCGGGGACGCACACTCAGCGGCCGGGCGACCACTCGACCGACTGCTCGGGCAGCCAGAAGGAAGGGGCCGTCAGGAATGCCTCGCGATACGCAGCGGTGGCGAGCAGCACCCAGAACAGCACGACGGCGAAGATGGTGAGAAGAGAGCGAAGGGCTTCACGGCGAATCGCATCGCCCAGGGGCGAGTGGTCGGCTCTCGCAAGGATGAAGAGACGGAAGTGCCCCGAGGTCACGCCCATGGAAACGAAGAGCAACACCGCCACGAGCAGGCCTACCGCAGCGGGTGAGTTGTAGAGGACCATGCGCCGATCGAACCGCAAGCATCGTGCCGATCTATCGAGAGGGAACGACGTTAGGCGCGCCCGAAGTGCAGCCCTGGTTGGCATCTGCAGCCACCGGGTGCGGTGCCGACGCGGCGGTTGGATGCCCGAGTCTGCCGCGTTGCGTCATCGGGTTTTCGGCACCTACCTCTGCGCCGCGCACCCGTGCCCCCAGGCGACGTATCCTTTCGGGGACCCCATCCGTCTTTCTTGCATGAGCGAAGATACTCCGGCCCTTTCTCCCGATCTGAGTCGAGCGTTGCTCGTCGCCTGGCACCGGTTCATCGAGACCTTCGAACCGTTGCGGCCCGATCTCTACCGGTACTGCCGCGGCCTGACGCGAAGCCCGTGGGACGCGGAAGACCTGGTGCAGGACACGTTGATGCGAGGCTTCTCGTCGCTGGGAGGGATCAGCCCGTCGCCGAGGAACCCGAAGGCGTGGCTGTTTCGCGTCGCTTCGAACCTCTGGATCGACCGACAGCGCCGCCAACGCGACGCGCTGGTGGAAGAGCTGCCGGAGCGCGCGGGCGATCCGGTGCCGACTGGCACGCGGGATGCGGCAGCGGCCTTGATCGGCGGACTGGGGCCGCAGGAACGCGCGGCCGTGCTCCTGAAGGACGTCTTCGACTTCACCGGCCCCGAGATCGCAGAGATTCTCGGCACCACTCCGGGTGCCATCAAGTCGGCGTTGAATCGTGGCCGGGCGAAACTTGCAGACCCGGTCCCGAAGGAGATGCGCCCGGTGATCCCCGAAGTGCTCGACGCGTTCTGTGATGCTTTCAACGCGCGGGACGTCGAGCGGCTGACGCGCCTCGTGCTCGACAACGCCAGCGCCGGCATCTCCGGTATGGCCGCCGAGTTCAGCCGCGACGCCATGCTCGACGAGGAGTCGGGCAGCCTGTTCCACACCCTATTCTCACCGCTCGATCATGCGGTCAACGAAAAGCTCCTCGCGGGCAACCGCGATGCGCCGAGGGCCGAGATGCGGGTCATCCACGGTGAGCCCGTCATGCTCATCTGGTACGAACATCACGACGGGGCCGTCGTGCGCGACTTGGTGCGCTTCCGCATCGAAGACGGCGGCGTGGCCGACATCTACTATCACTTCTTCAGCCCCGAAGTCCTGCAAGACGTCTGCGAAGAGCTGGGCCTCCCCTGGCGGAGCAACGGCTACCGCTACGTGCTGGGCGATTGACGACCCGTGCGAGACGTGGGTCGCCAGGGAGGGCGTTCACGACTCCCTTCGAACGCGGAGGCGCGCATCGACGGCCTAATGAAGTCTCAAGGATGGTTCGGACTCCACGCAGAGCCAGATCTCGGTGCCCGTCGGCACGGCTTCGGGAATCAGGTCGTGTAGCCGCGCGGAGTAGACCAGCGAGTAGCGGTAGTGCCGAAGCTCCAGCCTGGCTGGGAGTCGCGTCCCGTCGGGTCGTCTCAGCTCGACGCTGACGAGACAAGGGCCTTTGATGTCTTTCAGGGTTGGCGTCGGAAAGGCCAGCGTGCCGCCGATGCGGGCCTTCTTGGTCTCGGAAACGGTCAGGAGTCTTCGTTTCACCTCATCGCGGGATCGGTGTCGCCGCCTGTGATTCGAACTCGGCGGCCAGCCCCGATGAGGGGTTCGCCGGGCTCGAGTGTGGGAGTGCGCAGGGTACACGATCGATCGCCCCGACCTGGCGGTTGCGGCCCGGATGCGGCTTGTTGCCCTGCGACCTCCTACGCAAGAATGCCTCCAGGAGGTCGGGATGCTCTGGCTCGATCACGTGGTACGGATCGTGAGCGACTTCGCGTCGACCGAGGCGTGGTTGCATGAGCACTACGGTCTGGTGGCGACACGTTGGGAAGTCTTCGCCGACTCCGGCGTGGCGAGTCGACTCTTCGTGCTCGGAGGCACCGGAATCGAGCTCATGGGAATCCAGGAGCATGCGAAGGCGGCGCATCACCCTTTCGGTCAGGCGGTGCTGAAGGCCTTGGCCGGAGGAGAGCGCTGGCTGGGGACCGCCATCGGAACGGACGAGCTCGATGTGCACGCAGCCCGTCTAGGTCTCTCGCCGACGCCGATTTCGTCCGTCAGTTCAGAGGGAGTGCTCTCGGAGTTTCGTCTCCTAGGCAATCCGCTCTCGAACCCACCTTCGCTTCCCTTCCTGATCGAGTGGAGCGAGGGCACGGATCCGTGGCCCCAAGCCGAAGCCGCCCGCAACCCGGATTTCTCGGGGGTCGCTTCCGTAGCGCTTTCGGGTGATACGAAAGCCCTCTCCCATCACCTCGGGGAAGACTGCGACTTCCTCGTCGTTTCCGAGGGGGCTCCGCGGATCTCGGCGGTCACGGTGTCCGCGGGTGCGGGCGATGTGCGGATCGAGTAGGCGCGGTCCAGCGAATCCGGCCCACGCGGTCGCATCGGGGCCTGCTTCCGAGGGCTACCGAGTTCGGGCGGGCTTGCAGGCGCCCTCTGGCGCGGGAAGGAGTTTCCGCAACATCTGCGACGAACTCCATCGGGCGAACCCCGGCGATCGTGACGCGAGCTTGTCGAACGTCTCCCTGCGACACCAGGGGCTGATTGGCGATCGGGTGAGGAGCACCAAGGCCGCAACCTCCTCCGGCGAGAGCATCTCAGCGGGCCGTCCGAAGTAGCCTCGAGCCGCACTCTCCACGCCCACGAAGTCGTGGCCGAAGTATCCCCGATGCGCCACTTCTGCGACTCGCTCCGCGGGTGACCAGAACGCTCTGATCCAGAGATGTGCGGTGGTGCCGGCGACGTTGTGAGCTGAGTTCGAGAGCGCGCGCTCGTCTCGGTAGAGGAAGAGTCGCGCCGCGTACCAATCTCGGCCGGCATCCAGATGCCGCTCGAACCCATCGAGAACGATCTCCGGGACGCTGGACGGGTCGGGAGGGCTCGTGTTCGCCGGGAACTGCGCATAACCCCACGTGAGAAAGCCGAGGACGAGGAGAGCGAAGAGCAAGCCGGGGACGAGCGCGATTCCGAGTATCAGCTTTGCCGATCGAGACACTCTGCCGCCTACCGGATCAGGCACTCAGTTGCGGTTGCCACCGCCGGATGCGCGCGCCAGCGCAGCGGTGGCGCCGGATACGAGATCCGAGACGATCGACGCCGCGGGCTCCACGCTGCGGACGTTGGTCACCGACTCGCCCGCATAGAGCGCCATCGCCTCGATGTGGCCCGTGGTTTCCTTGGAGGGGCAGATGACGGACAGGCGCTGGACCGGAAGGGTCTGGTCGCTCAACTGCACCTCCCCGATGATGTCCTCGGACAGCGCCTCTGCCGCAGTGATCGAACTCCGGAGCACGCGGTGCGGTGCGTTGGGCCACATCACCGAGAAGGCTTCGGTGAGACAGGTATCGGCGGCATGCGCGTCGATCAGCGCCTTCACGTAAGAGGGGTGGGCTCCAGACTCTGCTGCAGCAACGAAGCGTGTCCCCACGCGCGCGCCGGCCGCTCCACAGACCAGGACGGCGGCGAGGTCTCGCGCAGTGGCGATGCCGCCCGCGGCAATCACCGGAACCCGAAGGGCTCCCAGGACTTCGGAGAGCAGCGGGAAGAGGCTCGTGCGCCCCCGGACGTGCCCGCCGCCCTCGGTCCCCTGGGCCACCACGAGATCACACCCAGCGCTTTCGGCCGCCACGGCTTCCGCGAGTGATCCCACCTGCCAGCTCACGAGGGCCCCGAAGGCGTGCGCCTGTTCGACGATGTCGGGGTCCGGGTCGCCGTAGAAGAACTCGACGAGCTTCGACTTCTGCGCAGCGACCGCCACGCAGTCGCGATCCAGGAAGGGCATCAGGAAGTTCACGCCGAAGGTGCCCGCGGTCTTCGCTCCCAGCTCCTCCAGCACCTGCTCGAGCGCGCCGGGTGTCATGAAGGGGGCGGGGAGCATGCCAAGGGCCCCTGCATCCGCGACCGCGGACACCAGCTCGGGCGTCGATATGCCGGGCATCGACGCGAGCTGCACAGGCGCCGTTACCCCGAGCAGCCGCGTGAAGGGTGTCTCGATCATCGGGCTCCTCCTCGCGGCTGTCCGACGACACCGGGAACTGCTCGTCCTACCACGCCGTTGGCTCGTGCTCGATGCGCTTGCGGTGCCATGGCGTGCGGGCGGAACGTGGATCGACCACCCCGATCAGTCGGCGGGGAACCCGGACAGTATGCCGAAAGCAGGATTCGAGCCGCGTTGGTTTTCGGCCGATGGTTCATCGCCGAGCCTGCCTATCTATCGGGGGGCTTGAACGGAGTCTGATGGACTCGCCCATCTTCGATCCGGAACAGCTCCTCGGTCTGCATCACGATCACGCTGAGGGGGATGTCGTGAATGAGACTGAGGTAGACGTGGCTCTCGATCGGAGCACCGCTGACGATGTGAGACATGCTCATCATGGCCATGGTTTCGTCGTATCGGGCGGTCATGCACGATTTCGTCATGGGGAAGCGCTCGATGATTCGGGTTCCCAGAGGGTCTACGCGATAGCGGTGGTGCCCGCCGAGCATGATCAAGTTCGGTTCGACGGTGGCCGCCAGCAGGTAGACGAACCAGTCCGAGCCCGGTTCCGAAGACGCGGGGACGACGACCGTGTTGTAGCGGTCGGAGCACGCCCGGAATTCCTGGCTCGATGCCAGTTGGCGAGCACGCCACATGGCGGTTTCTCGCTCGCCGAGTGGCTCCGGGGGATACCTGCGCGTGACACGCGGGTAGGTGTTGCTGAACGGGTCCGTGAACACGTCGACGACCGAGCGAGAGGATCCATCGATGAAACGCGTGACATATTGATCCCCCGTCTGGACGACGATCCAGCCGAGGGCTCCGGTCGAGCGCAGATCAACGGACGCCAACGCCGCGTCGGTGCTTCGGCTGGCCACGATGTCGCGGAGGTAGAGCCGGTAGCCGAGCGCTTCTACGGCGGACAGCGACTCAACGTCCACCGGTTGGGCGACCGTGCGGTACTCGAGCGGTGCGGGGGGAGGGGGCGACGCACAGCCGAGAGCCACGGCTACCACGAGAAGCCAACGCATGCTCTGACCCCCTGTCCGATGCGGGCGCTCGGCCGCCAGGGAAGTTTGACGGCGCGCCGAGCGCAGCTTCGAGTATGCCTGTGAGCCCAGGGTCGCGCATGGCAGAATCTGTCGGCGATGCCTGTCGAGATCGTGGAGATGCGCGCGAGCCAATTGCTCGAGGCCGTCGACGTGTGGGTGCGATCCCGCTGGGACGCTGAACCCTGGCTCGAGGATCGCATGGGCTACTCGGACGAGCAGAACGTCTCCTTCTTTCGAGACGTGATCTGCGAACGCAACCAGGTCTGGGTGGCCCTCGATGAGGAGCGCGTCGTGGGGGTGATCGCCTTCGATGGCGATGAGGTCGACCAGCTGCACATCGCGCCCGGCCGACAGCGAGAGGGCATTGGCACGGCACTGCTCGAGAAGGCGAAAGGCCAGAGCTCGGGCCGCCTCCACCTGTACACACACCAGCGAAACGAGCGGGCACGACGCTTCTACGAGAAGAGCGGGTTCATCGCGGTGAAGTTCGGTGTGAGCCCCGAGCCGGAGCGGGAGCCCGACGTCCACTACGAGTGGCGTGCGAGCGCACCCCGGTAGATCAGAGCGGACTGTCTACCGCCCGCGCTAGCTTCCTCGCGTGCTCGTCACCAAGATCCCCTTCAATGCGCCGGCTTCTCGCGCGCGTTTGGAAGGCTTGCTCTCGAGACTCGGGCTGACGTCTGCCAGTCGCGTGCTCGACGTTGGATGTGGCCGAGGCGAAGCACTCTCGATGCTCGTCGAGTCGGCCGGGTGTCGCGGCTTCGGCGTGGATCCCAAGCCGGACGAGATCGCGCTGGCGCGCGAGCGATCGCGTGCCCTTGACGATCGTATCGAGTGGCACGCCCGGAAGATCGAAGAGGTCGACGTCGGCGGTGGCTTCGACGCGGCGATCTGCATCGGGGCGACGCATGCGTTCGGCCCGCCCGGGGCGGCTCTGGAGAAGACGCTCGAAGCACTACGAGCGTACGTGAAGCCGGGCGGCAGGCTTCTCATTGGCGAGGGGTATTGGAAGCAGGATCCGGCGGAGAGCTACCTGCGTGGCACCGGCTTCAGTCGGTCCGACCTCCGTACCCACGACGAGAATGGCCAGGCAGGCGAGCGACGCGGGTTTCGCCTGGTCCATCAAGAAACGAGCTCACTCGAGGAATGGGATCGCTTCGAGAATGCGTTCCTCGAGACGGCCGAAGCCTGTTTCCAAGGCGATCCGGACAACACGGATGCGCGTCGCGACCGAGAGCACTGGCGCGCATGGAACGCGCGCTACTACGAGGAAGGGCGTTCCACGCTGGGCTTCGGGTTCTACGTGTTCGAATGCCAGGGCCCCGCGGCCTGACCGCTCGCTAGGACGCGGGCCGCGAAGGCCATCGCACCGTCAGTACGAGGGACTCCTCGACCGACCGGAACGAGTGGGCAATGTCGGGCCCGAAGAAGACGAAGTCGCCTTCGCTTCGCAAGGGGACCTCCTCGTCGGGAAACCGCAGCACGAAGTGGCCGCGAATCAGGATGTTGAGGGTGCTGACGCCCGTGGGAGGTGCCCACGCATCGCGCACCTCGCCCTCGGCGTGCGTATACCACTTCACCTCTACGTCCCCGGTCCGCAGTGGGTTGTTCTCGCCGGGCATGAAATGCCCGAGGAGCCAGCCCCGGGTGTCTCGCGCCGCCAGGGCAGCGTTTCCGTGGATCGGAGAGGTCGCGTTCGGTTTCACTTGGTCTCTGTGGTCACGAGGACGGTCGGATCAGTGTCGCCTTGCACGCCCTAGTCACCGGTCGGCGCAGAGCCGGGCTGAAGCGAGTCGATATACCTCGCGAAGTCTTCCCTGAAGAGGTGCCGATTCTGTTCCCACCATCGAGCGAATCCGGGCGGCGAGACGCTCGCCTGGATCGTCCGAGAGTGGGCTTCCCAGCTCTCGGGATCGAGCATGCTCTGCTGCGACTGGTAGAAGTAGTCTTCGTAGCCCTTGAGGTTTGCACGCATCCACACGTCGAACTGGAACCTTCGCGCTCCAGAAAGCGAGTCCGGATCGACCAGGCCCGCCACGAAGCGATCGGCGAGTTCGTCGTTCTGCGCGAGAACCAAGAGCCGTTCGATGGACGCATGGTGAAGAGAGTGGAAGGTATTCGCTTCGAGCGATCGGGTGTTCTGACGGATCTGAGCCGCGAGATAGATCAGGGAAGCGACAACACCGATCGCTCCAATCGACTCGGCCAGCGCGCCGACTGCATCCCAGTTCACGTCGGAGGATCCTCCAGCCGCCGCCTTGCGGATCAGGCGTCCAGCCACCGGGCGGCTCGCCGCCGCGGGCTTTCCATACATGCTCAGTATGCAAGAGCGAGAAACGCACAGTGTTCCTTGTCCGTCAGCTGCACGATTCGACAAAAAACTAGCCCAGGGGCGGGCGCCGACGCGGGGCGTCAGTCGATCAGCTTCCCCGTGCGCGTGTACTGCTCACGTTCGTCCGGGGACGTGTTGAAGAAGATGCGATTTCCATCGGGGTCCGCGACCTCTGCGAACCAAGAGCCGTCCGGATGGACCTGGGCCGGCTTGATCAGCGCAAGCCCGCGGGCTTCGAGCTCCTGCGCGATCTCCTCGATGTTCCCGCCGCGAAAGTTGATCAGGTTCCGCTCGATGTGTCCCTGGTAGAGAGAGAGGGCGGTGCGGTTGTGCTGCAGCACGGCCCATCCCTCTTTGCGGTGATCCGCGACGATCTCGAAGTCGAGCTTCAGATAGAACTCGATCGACGCCTCGAGGTCGCGGACGTTCAGGCACGGATAGTGTTCGCCGAGATCCACATCATCTCCTTCACTCTGCGCGTCGGGCCGACGGATCAGGCGTTGGACTGCTGGATCACCGTCCAGTGTTGGCGGCGCGCCGGTCCAGTATGCCAGAGCCAGACTGGGGCAGCGCTTCTTCCGGCCCGCTGGAACGAAGCGCGAGTGAGTGGCCGCACGGTCGGGGTCTTCCTGATCGAGTTCAGACCACCCTGCTCGGACGCCAACGGTCGATTCACCTCTGGCCGGAGATCTCGCGCCCCACCTCGTCATAGGAACGGATGAGGGTGCGCTCCCCGTTCGCATCGACTGCGTATACCTCGCGCAGCACGCCCTCGATGTAGACCTCCTCGCGCTCCAAGGGTCCCTCGTTCGGATGAAAACGCGAGGACACTGGGACTCCGAACTCGAAGGTCGTGGTGAGATCCCGCGCCCCGTTGTGGTCCGCGTCGAATGAAGCCTCTGATAGGTTGCCGGCCTGGAACGACATCCATCCATCGGCGTCGCCGTCGAAATCGTCGTCGATTTCGCTCCGCGTGACCGAGCCACCCCGATAGAAGTCCCATCGATCCGGCTTCCCGTCGAAGTTTCGATCCGTGCGCGAGTACACGGGCTCCGTGCCCTGGTAGACGTGCCACTGATCGACCTGACCATCCTGATTCCGATCCAGCTCGAGAGTGTCGGTGCGGACGCCCGCGTGGTGGTTCGCTTCGAAGGTCCGGGACGCGCCGATGGCGAATCCCAGCGCTCCGCCCAACAGCAGCAAGACGAGCGCTTCGACCCAGAAGGATCGGAGGAGGCGCGGCCGTGGCCTATTCAAGTCACGAACTCGCTCCTGCGCAGCGCTCGTATCGCCCGGGGCGTCTTCGGGCGCCTCCTCGGGTTGCGACAGGATCTCGCTCGCGCGTTCCGCATCATCTCCGGAAACGGAGAGATAAACCCCGTCGGCTTGGAGCTGCGGATACGCTCCACCCACGTCGTCCGTCGAGACACGGGCTTCGATTCCCCAAGACTCGAGCCTCGCGCGGGCGATCTCGGCCTCGGCTCGCGAGGAGAACTCGGCGATCCGAACGTCTCGTTCACTCACGGTGTTTCCTGCTTCGCCGCCGCCTGCTAGGCGACAGGTCCTCGAGGCGCGTGGCCAAGGAGTGGGCTCTGGAGCTCGGTGACGCTGCGGACGAGTGATACGGCGACGAGGGCTGCCGCGAGGTCGACGGCGTCGACGGCCACGGTGGCCCAGGTCGCGTATACCGTTTCCTGCGCAGACGATGCCCGCACGCCCGCCCGAGCCACCGCGTTTCCGAGGAGGCTCGTACCGAGGAAGAAGCCCCACCAGAGGTTCACGCGATCGACGGGACGAGCGACACCCACCACCCGTGACGGTTCCCGCTCCCAGGCGTTGCTCGTGATGCTCCAGACCTCTCGCATCAGTTGATGCGGACGAATCAGGTTCAGAAACGGGATGATGAAGCCCCAGATCGTCCAACGCGTGTGGTGGGTGGGGGGCTCGTCGGACAACGAGCTCAGGTTCCCGTGAACGAGGTAGAACCAGCGGATGAAGAAGATCGCTGCCACGATGAGTGCGACCAACTGCGCCAGCCCGATGACCGCGTATGCCATCTCCGATGGGACGAACTCCAGCTCTTCGACCACGGCGTTCGGGTCGAGCGATTGGAGGTACGCCGCGTAGACGAGTCCGGCAGGGACCGCAGCGGCATCCGACAACGCAACACTCCAGAGTCCCACCTTCGCCGCCAGCGAACGCCGGTCCAGCTGCTCAGGAGCGGACACGAGGTCTGCTCCTGCTGCTCGACGGATCCGGCGCTCCGCTGTCTGCTGTCATCAGAAGCCTTCCTGCCACCGAGTCGGGGGCGGTGCCGGGCGGAACTTCCGGGGAAGCTCCGAGAAACGCCGGGTGCAGCAGCACGTCGTCCTCGTTCGCTGGAGCCGAACCTTTTCCGAGCGATCCTTGAAGCGCAGGACCACGGGCCCGGGGAACTCGGGTTCGCCCCGCAGCCACCCTCGGTACGGAGAGCCGCTGCGCATGAACTCGAAGGTCCCCGCGTTTCGACGCACGACATGGCCGCTCTCGACGGTGACGCAGGCTGCCATCGCGGGGAGCGACAGAAGAAGCGCCATCAGGAAGGAGAAGACGGGGGCCATCGGCTTTCGCATGCGTTCGCCCAATGGATCTGCTGCTCGGCTGCCGTGGGCAGCGTGCCACCGGGGGCCGAGCGCACTTCTTCAGTATGCCAGACGCTGGCAACGAAACGCGCGCCTTACCGGTCGGCCGCAACGACCTTCACACAGCGGTGAGTCGGCGTCGTTGGCGTGCGAGCAGCCACCGCGAGACCCCCCGGATGGTCACCAGACCAAGAACGGAACACGCGAACCAGGCCGCGATGAGCACGGCGCCGGAAGCGGGTTCCTGACGAGCAGTCTCTACGACGAAGGGCAGGGCGACGTAGGAGAGCAGCACCCAGGAGAGGACCAGCGGAGCCAGCCAGCGCCTCATCGGTCGAGCTTGGGCCCGGGTGCGGGGCTGCTCCCACCGATCAGGTACCACCATGTCCGGATCGATGCGGCGCTCGCGCACGAGAGTGCCACGACCTGAACGGCTCCTTCGCCGTGAACTCCATGCGGGAGGACGGCCGTCCCCAAACCGTAGATTGCCCACAACAACACGACGAAAACGATGGACGATCCGGCGACGATCCCGACGTCTCGCATCTCCACGCCCTACTGGCCGGACGGTCCGCCGGACGCAAAGAACACCAGCAGCGTGATGTCTTCGGAGATCTCGAAGAACGAGTGCTCCGAGCTGGCCTTCACATAGAGAATCGTGCCCGGCGTGACGGCGCGATCCACACCGTCCACCCGCGCGCGGCCGCGTCCCTTGACTACGTAGTAGACCTCATCCTCGTCATGGGGTGCCTGAAGGTCGCTGGCGCCGGCGGGGAGGAAGTAGATGCCGCAGCTGAGGTTCGGCACCCGGAGGAACTCGTGATACGGGCGGTCTGACTTCTCGCGTTCCGCGATCTCACTCGCGAGATCGAATGCTCTCCAGAGATCATCTGCCACGGCAACGCTCCCTTGATGCGCCGGCCGCCGGATCAAGCCGCGTCGGCGCGAGTCCACGTCTCCAGTATGCCAGAAGCCGCAAGCGGAGCGGCGGGCGGCAAGCTCCGGCTAGTCCGCGCGCGCGCCTGCAACGCGTAGTCGCGAACGGCCATTCCGCCGAGGCGATGGAAACCGAGGGGTTCGTAGAAGGCGCGCGGGTCCGGGTCGCAGTGCAGGCTGATCGAGTAGAGGCGGCCGAGGTCGCCGCGAGTTCTATCGGTTCGCAGAGGCGGCGAACGGTCCCCCGCCTCTCACGACCTTGCACAGACCGGGAGACGCCACGAAATCGAGCTCGCCATCTCCGAGGCCAAAGCGCTGCACGTACTTGGCCCACCAATCGGAGGAGACGGCGGCGCGGAAACTCGATTCCGACTCCTATACGGCGATCGTGTAGAGCGAGACCCTGTCCCGAAGGAGCGAACGCCGGCCAAGCCGACGTAGTCCCCCTGGATGTCCGGAAGGCGCGGGTTGAAGAAGTGCCAGACTACGTCTTCGCGAAAGACGCCCGACGTTCCGGCGAAATCGGCCGGCTCGAAGCGATTCAGTAGAGCGATGTTCGGGTCTCGTGGGCCACGAGTGCTCTCGCGCGATGAGCGAATCGGGTCGACTAGAACTCGATCGATTGCACCAGCTCACCGAGTTCGCGGTCCAGCCGATCCAGAGAAGCCATCGAGGAGGTGCCGGTGACGATGAGCGTGACGCTGCGGGACTTCTGGATGTGATACTGCATCATCTTGGTACTCGGAACGGCCCCGTCGGCCTGGATGTACAGGGCCTGTGCATCTGCCAGGGGGCGGAGTTCGCATGCCGAGACCTCGACGGGCCTTCCGAACATCTTGCCGAGTTCGGTCGACAAGTGCAGGCAGATCTCGGCGAGCTGGCTCTCGTTCTGTGGGACACGACTCGCCGATTTCTGCACGCTGACGTTGTCGCGGAATCCGAACCCGTCATCGTAGTCGGGGTAGTAGAACTCGACGGCCCCGGCCTCGATCTGAGCGCGGACCGCCGAGAGCACGTTCTGATCGACGGCCTGCAAGTCGTCCCCAGCAAAGGCTCCCGCGAAGAGATCCGGGTTCTCGCTGACCTGCTTGCCATCGAGGATCAGCCAGGACTCGGGTACCGCGATCGCAAAGCCCATCGCACTCGAGTGCTTGCCGTCGACCCTCGGACCTTCGGATGAATCGACACATGCGAAGAACAGCAGCCCGATCACGAAGATTCGCCAGTTCACCGTCACCCCTCACCACCTCGCGGTTAGCGATCAGCGACTCGGGCATCGTGCCGCCATCGGCTGAGCGCGCGGGCTCAGTATGCCAGAGCCGCATGGGAGGCGCGTCGCTAGCGGTCGCCTGCGAAGCCTGGCTAGGCAGCGAGCGACTTCCAGTAGATGACCTTGTCGTCTCCCGGAGCGTAGTAGTCGCGGATTCGAGCCTCGGCGGTGTAGCCAAGCGAATCGTAGAACGTGCGTGTTCGCTCGAACGGCGGGGTTCCCGACGTCTCGATCAGTAGGATCCGGGCACCCGCCGCCGCGGTCGCAGCCTCGACGTGCTCCACGAGCGCTGCTCCGTGGCCCGTGCCGCGCTGGTCGGGAAGCACCGCCAGCATGTAGAGGTTCCAGACGCCGACGCCGAAGGCTTCCGGCGCGAAATAAGCAACGCCCGTGGGATCTCCAGCGTCGTGGACCACCCACCTGTGATCGTCGCCCAGACTTCCCGCGAGGTACGCCGCGAGGGTCTGGCGCACCTCCTCCAGCTCGTCCGCGTCGAAGAGCCCGCTCGTTTCCGCGATCGACATGACCGTGGATGTATCGCCATTCGTCACCGGACGAATCATTGGAATCCTCGCTGCGGAACGGGGCGGGGCGTGCGCACCCGGGCCACCATTTCGCGAGGGGCTGGGGCCGGCGGAGTATGCCAGAACCCGATTGAGACGACGTCGTTACCGACCAACGCCAACGTCTTGATCGGCACCGGCCTATCGTCGTTCCGTTCCGAGCTCGTAGGGTCGCCAAGGGCCAGAGCGGAGCTCGCTCCTTCGTTGCCCGTAGAACTCCGGGTTGAAGCCATCATGCTGGCGCAGCACCTCGAGTTCCGCGTCGTCGACCGGATCATTGGCTGTGCCGGCCGGCGCAGGCGCGTCCAGGGAGCAACCCAGAAGCCAAACGAGTGCGGCGCCCAAAGCGAGATCGGTTGCCATGAACGTGTTGCGGCCACCGAAGCGCCGCATCTAGTGCGCCGTTTGCCGTCCGTGGAGGCTGAGATGCGCGAGGACCGAGGGAGGCTGTGCGACGAAGGGGCGGCTGGGAGACCGGCGCTGCCAACGGACGACCTCGGGAACTCGATCCGAGGCTCGCGCGACCGGAGGGCGAGGCGGACCGATCATGCAAGAGCCTTCCGCGACCGGCGGGTTGCGGACGACCGACTCCCACCAGCACGAGGAAAGCAGAAGTAGGAGGAACACGGATCCGAACGACGCGCAGCTGGAGAGGGTGAGCCGGGCGATCGGTCTCCGCCCGAGACGTCGGCTGCTGAAGACCCGATGCACGCCGAGAAAGAAGGGCCCGAGGATCGGGACGAGCACGAGGGCCGACAGCGCGAATCGCCTTCGGGCCGCTTTGCGCTTCTGGGAAACGCAGAAGAGCGCCGTCAGCGAGGCCGTGGTCGCGAACCACCAGAACAGGATATGGATCGACTCTGTTTGCAGTTCCACGGATGTTCTCCTCCTACCCGTGTGTTTCTCGATGGGGTCTGCCGCCCACGCCTCAATGGGCAAGGGAGACGCTCTTGGCGCCGGCCAGCCGCGCTTTGTCGATCACCGTGGCGAGCACCCCGTTGGAGGAATCGGGGTGTGCCCGAACCACCACCGGAGCCTCGGGCGCCTCGGCCAGCTGAGACTCGAGAAGCGCCCGGACCGAACTCGCTTCGGTCTGGCGGCCTGCCACGGTGACGAGGTTGGACTCGGTGATCGCAACGAGAATCGCCGAGCTCTCCGACACGCTCTGGGGTCGGTGCGCTGGGTTGCCGAGATCGAGTCCGTACTCCTTCACGAACGAAGCCGTCACGATGAAGAAGATCAACATGATGAACACGACGTCGAGCATCGGCGTGAGATCGACGTCCGAGTCGGCCACCTGCTGGCGGTGGGTTCTGGCGGGCATGGATCGCTCCCTGGCCCGCACCGCCATTTTGAGCGGCCCAGGGGGCAGAGGTCAAGCCCGGCTGCAGAGCCTGGCCGCGTGCGGCTATCGGCTGCCGAACACCACGTTGACGAGCAGCATGACGCCCAGGAAGGAGAGAGCCACCTGGTGGAGCCTGGTGCGCTCGGAGAAGCTCAGCAGAATCAGCACCGAAGTCAGCGCCAGGGAGACGAGAGACGGCGTCGTCTGCTGCTCGCGCACGAGGAGGTGGGACAAGCCTCCAAGCGCGGTGTAGGTCGCTGCCGTCCTGAACGCCCAGGGAGACACCGAGAAGTAGTGCTTCTCGAGATCGATCTCGCCTTCGCTGGACAGGGTGGGTGTGAGAATGAACGCGGTAGCGGCCGCGAAGATCGATGGCAAGAAGAAGAGGAGGCTCTCGTAGTTGCGCTCGAACTCGAGGTCTCGGTACGCAGAGACGTTGAACCAGTGGATGATCAGGCTGAAGAAGAGCCAGCCCGTCGCACCCAGGTACAGCGAGGGCCTCCGAACGCGATTGCGAGATTCGACGAGGCGGCCCCAGGACGAGAGGATCTCGGAAAGCGCAAAGGCGATCAGGATCGAGACGATGACGGTGTTGAGTTCGAAGAGCGAGATCGTTCGGGCTCCGGTAACGGCCTCGTGGGCCCGGTGTTCAGCTGGTGGCACCGTAGGCTGGGCGGCGCAGTATGCCAGAGGCAGATTCGGACCGCGCTACTCCATGGTCAGCCGTCTACTTCCAGGAGAAGCACGCGTAGTCGAGGAGGAGTTCGACGGACCGATCGGTCAGGTCGGGATGGGCGTCGCGGATCAGAGGCTCGACCTGCGCGGCGGCCTCCGTCAGCGAACTCGCACGCGTCCAGATCTCCGAGGGTGAGCAGGCGAAAGCCATCAGATCGTTCACCCGCTCGATGGTCGCGCTGGAGAACTCGGCCTCGACGGTCGCACGATGGTCTCGTGTGACCCAGGGGCTCGGCGCCAGCAGGCGGTCGATCGCGGTGTTGACGTCTTCGGTTGACAAGCGATGCCACTGCCCGACAGGTCAGGCACTCAGCTTCCGGGGCACCGTGCCGCCGTGGGCCGAGCGCCACCCGAGTATGACAGCCGGAGTGGGAGGGTGTTGCATCCCGTCACCTGCAATACCCCGCTGCGCAACAGCCGTGAATCCCTACGGAGCGCGCTCAACCACGAGGAGCAAGCCCTCTACCGCGACGACCCGCACGGGGTCGCCAGGCGTCATCTGTGCGTCGGAGCTGCAACGCGCTTTCCAGATCTCTCCGCCCAAGCGGACGCTTCCTCGGGCCTCACCGTCCGTGGAGCTGGGGCCCGGCATCTCGATGACCGTCCCGCGCTCTCCAATGAGGCCTTCGGGGCCGAGCCCCGTCTTGCGCCTGGGGACGAGCAGGTCGAAGAGCTTCTCCGCGGCGAGCCCCATGAGCTCGGCCATTCCCACCCCGGCGATGATCGCCGCCAGCAGGAAGGCGACGAGGATCAGTAACACGATGCCGAGGAACGCGAGAACGAGGTCCATCGAGCGGTCCCGACTCCCTGCCGCCTAGTGGATCAGCGTTCAGCGGCTGGGGCGACTTGCCACCATCGGCTGAGCGCGCCGCCAGTATGCCAGAGACGGGTTCGGACTCGTTGCTACCGGCTCGCTGGAACACCGGATCTCGTCGCGGGCGTGCCGGGCTCGGGGCCCAGCGAAGAACGCGGAATGCTCTCGCACGCGGCGGCGATCTCTCGCAGCTGGTCTTCGGAAAGCCGATGCTGCACGCGCTCGAACACCTCTCGCTCCTCGAAGCGAATATGAGAGCGGACGAGGTCTCCGAACCTCGAAAGGGCAGCGCTGCTTCGCTCGCTGGAGCCGGCTAGTTCACGGATCTCCTGGTGTTCTCGCTCGATCCGCGCCGCCAGTTCGGGCTCGCCAATCGAGACCAGGGCTGGCAAGAGGTGTTGCTCCTCGATCGAGAAGTGGGGTTCTAGGTGTCCTTGCAGGGTCTCCGTGACCTGGCTCCACATCTGCTCGATGAGTTCTGCGCTCGCAGACTGAGCGGTCGTTCGACACCGACGCGCGAGGACGAGACCCGTATGGTGATCATCCGAAAGGTCGCGAATCGCGGCAACGCGCTTCAACCAATCATCTCCATTTCTCTGGCCGAACGAATCAAGCGGTCGGCTGCTCGCCTCGTTGAACGGGGCGGGTCCTATTCACCGGATGGCTCGCCGTCGAGGCCGGCTTCGACGGCGCGGTTCTCCCGTCCGCTGTGACACTCGGCTAGGCCGGGTTCTCCCGTGAAGCATGCGCCAGTGCCCACCAGCCAACGAACGGCGTCACTGCGAGCGCGAGCAAGGCTGCCCAGATCGCTTTGAACGCGATGAAGGATGGAACCGAGAAGGGCTGTGCCATGCCCAGATCGAGGGCCCAGATGATGGGAGCCGCTGCGAAGACCATACTCGCGACGCCCAGGAACAAGCCGCGAACGGAAGTCGGACGGCGGAACCACTTGGACAGCGGGAGGTGCGCAGCCGGAAGCGGAGGCAGCTTTCCCGAATGGACCTGTCGAGCGACAAGTTTGCTGACGATGACGCAGGTGAGAAACGGCAAGAGGAAGGCCGTCGCCATGAGGTCGATGCCGATGCTCGACTCGCCCCAGAGCGGCACGGACTTGGCGGTTCGGAACAGAGCCCAGGCGATGACTCCGTTGATCACCAGATTGAAGACGGTGGGGACAACGCCTTGCTCGACGAGAAGGAAGTGGCGGTGCTTGTCCGACAGCATTCTGCATCTCCGGTTGCATGCAGCCCAACGGATCAGGTGTTCGGCTGCCGCGACGGGTTCGCATTGGTTGAGCTCGTCGGTCCAGTATGCCAGAGCCCACTGCTGGACTGCGGCAGCTCGCCGAACGGCTCGCACACCCTTCTCAGGGTGAAGCGCCTCGACCGCCTCGTGCCGGTAGTCGCGCGCGATCTGGAGGGCCGAGCTCGAGCCTCCACGGACGGGGTCTGCGCCGGCATCGAGGAACGCGCGTACCACCGCTAGATCGATCGGCTCCTCAGTCTGGTGGGCGCCGTCGATCGCGGAGTCCACGGCGTGCGCGATCGGCGTGAGACCGTCATCGGCTTCGGCGTCGATGTCGGCACCATGCTCGAGGAGGAGCGAAACCATCTCGGGTCGGTCGTGCTCGGCGACCTGGTGAAGCGGGCGCCGACCGAATATCGGGCTTAGCCAGTTGGGATCGGCTCCAGCAGCGAGGAGCTCGCGGACGCGGCCGACGTCGGAATGGCCCACGGCGTCGAAGAGGTCCTCGTGGATCGTCACGCTCGGTGGACACCAAACAGGTCAGGAGTTCGGTTGAAACGCCTCACTCGGTAGCGCGGTCTCTGCGCGCCACGAACTGCTCGCCCAACCACCGGCCGAAGTAGCCGAGGAAGGCTGCGCCAAAGACCACGCAGCAGACGAACGCCATGTAGTCCGGCGCGCTGGCGAGACCTTCTTCGAGGAACCAGAGGAGACCCGCGGCCCCAGCGAACGCGCCGAGCGCGATCCCGAACCATGCCGCCCAGATCGGGAGGAAATCGAGGGAGAAGACGTCGCGGAAGGACAGCTTCCAGTTGCCGTGTTCCGCGATCGCCTCGAGCTGGTCCTCGTCGGGGTTGCAGGCCGGGACCTTCCTGCGCTTCTGCAGGACCTCTCGAAACCGGAGCCGGGTGTGGTCGTACGGCATAGGGGTGCGGCCTGCAGGATCAGACGCCCAGCCGCCGGAGCACCTTGCCGCCGTGGGCTGAGCGCACCTCCCGAGTATGCCAGAGCCAGATTCGGTCGCCTCGCTCGCCGGTCCGCTGCGAACGGTGTCAGGCCGAAGGCGCGAACACCCAATTGAACAGCACCCGCCAGAGATCTTGGCTGGCGAAGAGCAAGACACCCGCCGCGACGCCCCCGGCCAAGCGACTCCCAGGCAGGTTTCGGATTGCCCACGCACCGCCGAGCGCGGCGAGCGGTAGGAGCAGACCCAGCCCCGAGACGAGCCCGGGGCTCCACTCGCCGCGCCATATCGAGAATGGAGGGTGAACCAGCAGCCCGTGGATGGTGAACTGCGTTAGGACCGCAACGAGGAGGAACCGACAAGAGTGAACGCGGGTACCCAGGGCAACTGCGATCACTATGAGTGAGACGATCATGATGTTGACGCCAAGGAACGATGCGGCGCCGAGCGGAACGAACTCGCCCACCCAGCGGTAGAAGCCGACTCCGACGAAGAACTCGTCGGCGATGTGGAGCGTGTAGGCGCCTGGCAAGAGCCACGCCCAAGAGGGCACTTGCGGTGCGTCGGAAGGTGAAGTGGCGGGCAAGGCTGCTGCCTATGGATCAGTCGCTCAGCTGCCGGGCGATCTGCCGCCGTGGGCTGAGCGCGCTGATCCAGTATCGCGTTGCTGCGTAGGAGTCTGCCTACTGCTCCTGCCACCAACGGTAGGGGAAAGGCAGCCCGGGCATCGCGTCCAAGGCGGGAAGATACTCCGGATGAAACTGAAACCGTGAACGAAGCGGGGCCGGATCCGGGGTTTGTGGCGGAAGGTTGAGGTTGGGGACGTCGACGTACGGGAGCGTCGGGCCCCAAGGTAGACAGTTCTCGTCCGCCAACACTCGCTCGCCACGCGCGTTGTGATCGTAGGTTGAGACAAGCAAGCTCTGGCATTCCGCGATGGCCGGGGTGCCGAGGAGCAAGCCGAGCAAGGGAACTATCGTTCGAACCCTGAGTGTCATGCCGCCGCCCAACGGATGAGGCGCTCAGCGGCGAGGGCGACCTGCCCCCGAGGGCTGAGCGCACCACCCAAGTATGCCAGAGCCGGAGTTGGACCGTGCCGCTCCTGGTACGCGGGAACATTCTGTTAGGCGGCGCGTGCTTACGCCGCGCCAGCCGAGAGGAATGCTAGATGGCGAACGCTGCGAGGCCGAATGCCAGATGTACGATCGGTGGCACGAGGTCCGGAGGCAGATCGTACTGGGACGGGTTCTCGGGGTTGACGAGGATCTCGTAGGAGTCGCCAACCGGCTCCGGGAACGTGAGATCCGCCGCGAACGCGGTGCCTTCAACGAAGTAGACCATCTCGGCGAAGTAGGAGATCTCGGGGTCATTCGCTGGATCGGAGACGATGACCGTTTCCGAACCATCCGGCCGAACCACGAGTGTTTCGTGACGAGTGGGCCGTGAGACTTGCGAGCCGAACGGGCTCGCTTGATGCCAGTGAACGACCTGCGCCTTGACTGGAGTCCAGCCGCGAACTCGGAAGGAGTCACGGATCTCTACCAAGCCCCAGAGGCAGAACACGAACCCGAGGAGAGCGGCGGGCGAGTCCATGAGTCCGCCTAGCGGATCGGGCGCTCAGCCACCCGGGCAACCTGCACCGTGGGCTGAACGCGCCTGCCTGAGTATGCCAGAGTCGGATTTGGACGGAGCACCCAGCCAGCTGCAACGCGCCGTCGTGTGGCGAGCCCGCTTCCTAGGACCAGTCGCAGAAGACGACGGATTCGTCGATCCGCGCTCCGGATCTCGCGTTGGCTACCCAGATCTCGAACTCCCGGGATGACAGGGTATAGGGACCGGCCTTCTCGTACGTCTCCTTGCCGAGCGCGCCTCGAACGATCTCGTACTCCTGACCCGCTGCGACCCGAATATCAGTGACGCACCGAAGAGTTCGTCGATTCGGCCGATCGCCGATGAAATCGTCGAACCAGAACTTGAACCGAAGAGAACGCCGGCCGGGCAGCACCTTGAACGCCCGGCCATCGCGTTTGATCCCATCGATCTCGAGGAACTGTCCCTTGCCGATGATTCGAATCACCCCAACTTCGGCATCGCTCCGAGGTGGGCCATCGTAGGCAGGCATCGCTGCTGAGCATGCGAGCTGCAAGAGCAGGGCTGTCGCGAGAGCGCGTGCCATCACAATGACGTTCGAGTGGCTCCGAGTCGGCTGCATCGGCTCGCTAGGTGGCCAACCAGGACCGCACCCAGACATAGACCTCGAGGGCGCCGAGCCAGTAGAGACTTGCCACGAGCCCAAGGAAGAAGGCGGCCACGGGGCGGGCTTGACTCTCTCCGACCCGGGTCGCCGCCGCCGAGACGACGAGGATGGCCAAGCTGAAGGCGAGACCACCGATGGTGTACGAGCAGAGGGGCATCAGGGCACCATCGGGCCCGGCAAGAGGGCATCGATACAGGCCGAAAACGCTGAGCGCGATCCCGACGCTACTGGCGATGGCACCACCAAGCGAAAGAGTCTGGACGAGCTCATTCGCGTTCTCGGATCGCAACCAGGACATGGGTGTCGTCAACTACCGGACCATGCTCTCGGCTGTAGAGCCTCGCCAATCGGAATGCGGCGAATGCTCCCAGTGACCGATCTCTACACAACGAGCAAGTTGTCTGATGGTGAGGTCCTGATCAGGCCAGCCCGGTGGAATCGGGCCCAAGCCAAGGAGCGAACGAAGCAGGTTCCAGAAGGCGGAAGGTGGTAGACCTTCTTCGGAGAAGGACCGATGAAACGGGAACGTCTCCATGTCGCAGGTGAAGCGCGTCTCGAACTTCTCGAGGAGTTCGATGGCGTCATCTCCGTCGACGCCGAGTTCATCGGAGAGCGAGCTCCCGGGCCCAATGTCTTGGCGAGGGACACCGATGGTGTCCGCGACGAACCAGGCAACGGAATCAACGGTGGCTTCGGCCGGTTCCTGCATGCCGCCTGACGGATGAGGCGTTCAGCCGCAGAGGCACCTTGCCGCCGCGGGCTGAACGCGTTGGCCAAGTATGCCAGAGCCAGATTCGACCAATGCGGTTTCTGGTCAGGCTGGGGCGGCCTGTTGGGACCCACAAGAGCCTCCGACGAGGCTCCTCAGCCGGACGATCTCGTCCTCTGCGTGTCCGAGCTGCCGCAGCGCATAGGAGAGGAATCCGCGGGGATTCGCGTCGAGGTGCTTGGTTGCCGGTCCGGGATCGATGTCATGCGTCAGGATGAAGAGCGCCAATGCGAATGAGAGTTCCTCTTCTCCGAGGTACCCCATTCCACCGTGCTCCCATCCGATCCAATCACCATCGGTGTACTGACGGAAGGAAAACGCTGCATTGCATGCGAAGATGCCGAAGCCCAGGAACACGGAACCCAGGTCGGTGGCCGGCTCCTCGAGTGCTTCACCACCCGGCGGCGGATCTTCTGCCGTCAAGAGAAGGTAGTGAGCGAGTTCGTGAGCGAACGTGGCAACGAGCTGGACGGGATTCGAGGCCAACGCCGGTGAGTACGTGATCTTCGCTCCGTCCTCCCACTTGCCGGGCACGGAGAATGTGCCGAGCGGATCTGGGCTCTCGGAAACGGCAACGATGCCCGGTGTGATTCTTCCCTGCAACGGTTGCCCTTGCGGCTCGAGTGAGCAGGGCCAAGTGTCCATCCCCGCGTAGCTTCGAACCGCCTCGAAGACCGCACGGACGTCGTCATGATCGCGGGAAAGAGAGAAGGGGAAGAACTCCTCGCTGGGCTCGATGAGCACCATCTCGGCCGAGCTTTGCTCTTCGCCGAAGTGCGTGAGGAACCACGAGTACGTGTCGATGATCCACCCCGCGGTATCGACGTCCAGAAAGGGAGCTCGTCGAAACCACCGCTTCGCGAAACCCTTACGGCCTCGAAGTCGGTTCGCGGCGCCATCGTCCGGGTTGTAGGCGGGTTCATCCTTGGCGGATTCGTCCTCGACGAGATTGTCGCCGCACTGAGGGCAGGTGCGGATTCCTGGCTGGTATTCGGGAATCGTTCCGAAGCGCACGCGTTCAGGGCAGTCGAGGTTCGTGCAGATCAAGTCGCAGGCCCTGTGGATCGAGCGTTCAGCTCCTGGTGCACCCTGCCGCCGTGAGCTGCGCGTCGCGCCAGTATGCCAGAGGCGGATTCGGAGCGGAGTCGCCCATGACTCCGCTGCAAGCCTCTATTGAGGCGCTCCAATGCGACCGCGTCGATGGTACGGTTACCAGATGGTCCCGCCCCCGTCCCACGGGCCTACCCTTCGGACGTCCCGACTCGTGCTCAGGCCGTTTCAGCCCCGCGATGTCGAGACAGTGGCTGCGTATGTTTCGGATCCCGAATGGCTCCGATATCTCGCGCCGGACTTTCCCGATGCGGAGAGGCTCGTTGAGGCGGGGATGCGAATCGATTGGACGCGTGAATGCGCCTTCGCGATCGAACTCACTGGAGACCTCGTCGGGTCGGTTCATCTGGGATACGAGAATCCCAACCCGGTCGGGGAGCTGGCCTGCCTGGTCAGGCCGGCCAACTGGCGCAAGGGCCTGGCAGTCGAGGCATGCGAAGCCACGATCCGGTACGGGTTCGATCATCTCGGACTCGAGAAGGTCTTCGCCCGAGCGGATGTCCGCAACGCGGCGTCCGTTCGCGGAATGGAGAAGCTAGGGATGCGCAACGAGGGGCGATTGCGCAAGCATCGCCTGAGCCGTGACGGTACGCGTGTAGACGAAGTCGTCTACGGGTTGCTGCGATCGGAATGGCATGCTGGGTCTGCGTAGCATCGACCCGCGCAGCAGCGTGCCAACGTGCGAGCTCCGAGCACTACTCTGGACACCAGAACGCGTCTGCCACGTAGGCTTCGCCCGCCAAGGCAGCCGCGCTGGAGGGCTTGTCTCCCTGCGCGATGAGGAAATTCGCCCCCAGCGCCTCCGCCTGGTCGGAGTAGGAGCGGTAGAACACCTCGAGGGCGGTGCCTGTGGAGATGTCGAGATAGCCGAGTTCTCGTGCATCGACGCTGACAACGCCGCGGCGTTCACACGTTTCCGGGGGTACCGAACCCGGTTCGGCTTCGGAGACAGACTTGCTGTAGAGAACGTCGTCGGACGAGTGATCAGGGGAACCGCAGGCCAGCGCGAGAGACCCGAGGAGAATGGCTGACCTGAAAACCATCTTCTCGTCACCCGAAGGACCAGGCGCTCAGCTTCCGGGGCGACTTGCCGGGGCGGGCTGAACGCGTCGCCCCAGTATGACAGAGCCGATCTGGGAGAGCGCTTCTACCTGTTAGCTGCAACGCCCCGTGAGACGCCAGACGAGGCCCCCGATCAACGCGCGCAACCTGTGGGTCGGCTCGAGTGCCGCTTCCGAAGAGGCACAGCAGGAGACTTCCGACAGGAAGTCCGTGAGGCTAAACCACGACAGCTCGTGAAAGTCGCTGTAGACAGCGACGCCGCCCGGATGCCGCTGGAACCGGAACACCCACGCCCAGGCCATCCCGTCGCAGAACGGAACGCCATTCGCGATGCCGGGGTCATCCTGCCCGAACTCGTCGATGATTTCTCCGATCGACCAAAAGCGCATCATGTGTTGGTCGCAGGTGTCCGCGGCCATCCCGTTGGCCGCCGCGTAGAACTCCCGAACATCCGAGGAGAGTGGGCAGCCAAGAAGGCGCTCGAGTGTGGCAAGCTGCGCCGAAGACGCCCTTGGACGCAGTTCGACCTGATGGCTGTTCCAGAAATCGAGTGCGGCTCGAACGCTCATGCGATGACTGCGCCGCCTACCGGTGAGGCGTTCAGCTCCCGGGGCACCTTGCCACCATGGGCTGAGCGCACCGACCGAGTATGCCAGAGGGCGCCCGCTACGATCTGGAGGACGATGGCTGAGATCTCCACCCGGCGTCTCCGGCTACGCACGCTGAGCCCCGAATGTCTGCGGGCCTCACTCTCGGGGGATCGGCCACGAGCAGAGAATCTCCTGGGCGCGAGTCTTCCAGGCGATTGGCCCGATGACCCCGAGCTGCTTCGCATTCGACTCGAGCAAGTGGAGGCCGACCCTACGTGGGAGCCTTGGCTGACCCGGGTGATGGTGCTGAGTTCCGCTCAACGAGTGATCGGCGTGATTGGTTTCCACGGCCCGCCCGGAGGTGAATGGCTGCGAGACTTCGCGCCGGGCGGAGTGGAGTTCGGATACTCGGTGTATCCTGAGTGGCGCCGACAGGGGTTCGCTCGGGAGGCGAGCCAGGCTCTGATGGCCTGGGCGACCCTCACGGCCGAGACCACGACCTTTGCCCTATCGATGAGCCCCAAGAACGAGGCATCGGTAGGACTGGCGAAGAGTCTCGGCTTCTCGAAAGTGGGAACCTGGGAGCACCCGGCTCGAGGAACCGAACACGTCTACCGATTCGACGCCGGCGATTGAGTTTCGAGAAGCCGCATACTGTCAGGCGTTGGACGGCCAGGCCCTGCCTGACTCAGCGGGAGGGTGCCCCCTTCAGCGAACCTGGATGATGGACGCCCACACGGGCTGGACCTTCAGCCCGCCGTCGGGTGGCGGGTAGTTGTCACGGCCGACCAGGACTACAAACGTCCCTCCAGAGCTGAAACCCTCGAACTCGCCTTCATTCCGAATCGGTGAGAGCGTCTCCGGGCCGAGCGTGTGCTCGGTTGCACCCGCCACCCAGTCGCAGCGCCAAGAGGACGATCCCTGGACTACGTGGATCGAGTTGGCCTCTACGTCCGGGAACCACGTGTTCGGCTCCAACCTCGAGCTATCGAGGATGAGCGCGGGCGTGGGATCGATCTCGTACGCAGGCGGAGACTCATCAGGCGAGGCGATCTGCGAATGCTCCGCATCGACGAAGATCCGCTCTGACCGATTCGCGATCGAGCAACTGACCGACGTAGCGGCGACCGCACTCAGCGCAAGCATCAGCACACCCGCCGTAGACGTACGGGTACCCATTCACACTACCTCCGACACTAGCGTTCGGCTGCGGTGCGCCCGTTAGGTGGCGGGTCCACTACTGCGACTCTTGAAGATGGAGCTCCAGCAGTAGCTTGACCCCACTACCGACCTGGATCGCTACGAGATGCAGATTCCAGGCGCGGCCAGATCGATCCGGCTTCGACAGAACCAGGCTCGCGATGTGCTCGAGAAGAGACTGCTCGACGAACTTCCATCCCTGCGCCTCGAGCTTGGGCCGGTAGTGCGCCGCGAGCTGCACGGGAGAGCCGCCGCCGAAGACGTCCTGCGACTGCTGATAGGAATCATCGCTGTGACTACTCGAGTTGACCTGAGACACGGCTTCTGGCGGAGGCATCAGCGTGGGAACCGCGATCGGAAGGCCGACACTCGAGGGCCACAAGGAGGCCCTCTCTGGACTGCAGTACCAATGAGACGCCGAAGTGGAAACCGTGAGGTACGAGCTCTCGTTCACGATCCGGAGCCCGTACGTGATCGAGTCCGAGCCCTTACAGACTGTTGTCGGCTCGTGCTTGTCTTGGAGACCGCTGGCGCGCTCAGGGCGCTCCCACCCCGAGCGAGATAGCTGGGCCTCGCAGGCTCGCATGGCTCCTAGCGGAGCGGTTGCCACTCGAAAGACGAACGTCCGGTCGGTGGGGCGCTTGATGCCTCCGACCAGATCAGCGTCGGGCGGAGAGCACGGCGGTCCACCCGAGAGTTCGCCTGGCAAGAAGGCTTGCACCACCTCTTGGGCGCCAGATCCCGACGCACCGAACACCTCAGCAATCTCTCGGAGGCTCGCGCTCGCATCCGCCGAAGCCGCCGAAATCGCGAGCGCGAGAGCTAGGACGGCCGAAAGGACTCGAAACCCCATGTCTCCGCTCTCTCCGCCAAGCGCATCATGCGTTCAGCTGCCGGGGCACCTTGCCGCCGTGGGCTGAGCGCAACGCCTAGTGTGCCAGACTGAGGTACGGACCGTGCCGCTTCCTTGCCGGACGAACTTCCCTGTTAGGCGGCCCGCCTAGCGACACTCCGGCGGTTCTTGGGGGATGGCCCCAATGCCAGGAACGCGCCTCCACGGAACACCTGGGGAAGCGAGATCCACCCGGGATCCAGAATGATCAGCCTCGAGGAGGTCGCCGAGAACCGGTGCGCCGCGTCCGACCACGAGCTTCTGCGAGATCCGGATCGGGTCGTCTGAAGAGAGATCTTTCCGGTCGTCACCCACCTGTGCGTAGCCGTGGTCGAAGACGTAGTGGATCTCGTCATCGACAACTTCGAAAGTGCCCTGGGCGTCCCAAATCATGGGCCCGATATCTCCGGAATAGCGGAGATGGGCTCGTGAGCCGCGGATCGCGAGGTCAGACCAGGTGAATCCGGGCGCGACGCAGAGTACGTAATACCCGTCGAGACTCGGCGCGCACGCCAAGACCGCGTAGGTCAGAAAAATCGCCGGACAAGTTGATCTCTGCATGCGGCCCACCGGATCACGCGTTCAGCTGCAGCGCCGTGTTCGGAGACGATGGATTGGTTCCTGGTGCTTGCAGGTACACTCCGACTCTCGCCAATCCGGCCCCCAATAGTGACTAGTTCGCGACCAATTCGACGTTCGCGCAGATCCAGACGGGACTCCACCTGCCCAAAACCCAGATCGAGATTCTCCCGAGGGGTGAACAAGCGTTCCGCAACCGTCCGGCCCGAACTCGCTCAGCTCGCCTTCGTAAACCCTCCCGTCCGGGTACCGGATCTCGCCATCGCCGTAGACGATGCCCGTACCATGCCCATGGAACCCAAGTTCGCCCGAGAACTCGGCGCCATCCTGGTATCGAATCGTTCCTGGACCGTGTGGGTGTCCATCGCAGAACTGGGCAGTGACCCGTGTTCCGTTCTTGAACAGGACCTCGCCCAGGCCATGGGCGACGCCTCCGCAGAACTCGCCTTCGTACACTTCGGACTCGTGTTCCATTCTCCCGAATCCGTGCGGGACGCCTGACCGAAGAGGGCCTGAGTAGCCATCTGGTCCAACACCATGGCAGCTCGCGAGAAGAACCAGTGCGGCTGCGAAGCGTCGACTCAAACCGCCGCCCAACCGACAAGGAGTTCAGCTGTTGGGGCCCCTTGCAACCGTGAGCCGAGTGCTACCTGCGACTCACTCACGAGCTTCCTGGGTTTGCGCGATCAGTCGCGCCAAGACCAGTTCTCCGATTCGGGCAAGGGTGTTCTCTGGAAGCGCGTTGGCACGGACCAGCTCCGCGTCGAGATCCATCTGGGAGAGAAAGATGCTGGGAGCCCAGGGGCCGCCGAACTCACCTGACATGTTGGTTACGTCATCGAGAACGAGCCTGACGGTGCCGTCGATGTCCTTGAGTGAGGCCACGATTCCAGCATCCGAACGCGAGCGCGAATCGTGGGGACCGCGGTGGGCTTGATCGAGTTGCGCGCGGATCGTTGCGCTCGTGGGTGTCGCCTTGATCGGCGGGTCGGCCCGGTCCGCGGGGCGAAACCGAATGGTCACCCACGATCCGTATGGGAGCGTGATCTGGGATATCCAGTCCTTGTGGACTGGATCGCTGTCTGCTTCTTCCTCTTGACACAGGCCCCCGACGCTCAGCTCGACGCGCGGGTCGTCGCCAGCCGAATCCCAGCTCGGGAACGAAACGATCGCATTCAGGACGGATAGGTCGGGCCCTCCCGCGACCGTTCGCTTCTGACCGTTGATCTCTACGTCGAGAACTGAAAATTTCACGAGACACCAACGCCTAACGGGTCACGCACTCAGCTGCCGGGCACCTTGCCGCGGTGGACTGAACGCGCTGTTCCAGGATGCCAGGGATCACCTTCGGACCGCATCGTTCCCCGGCCAGCCGCATCGCCAAGTTAGGTCGCCGCGCCACCCGACAACATCTGCTCCAGCTCCCCCTCAGAGAGCTGCCGAAAAGCGAGCTTGTAGCCGTAGTAGAGCGCGATGCCGTAGAAGAGAGCGTCCATCGGGTTGAAGAAGGCCACCATCAGATCCTGAATCAGGCTCGGATTCAGCTGAGAGACCGCATCCAAGAACGCGACGCCGTCATTCTGAGCGACGAGCGCTGTGACCGCGAGTAGGTTCCCAAGGGCACAACCGAGCAGGGAGAAAGCAGCACCGACGACGCCGAACACACTCGTCACGCCTTTTCCAAGGGTTCGAACCGCGAAACCAACCAGGAACCCGATCCCGATTGCCATGAAACCAATCTGGTATCCAGTCGCAACCGTGATGCCAGCCCATGCGGCTGCCCCGAGGAGGGAAGCGGCCAAGCCTCCGACGGCACCGAGTACCAGGTTCTGTTCCGACTCGAGCTTCTGTTGCAGGTAGAGGAGCTGAGACGGGTCGAGCGCCGGTGATTCCAGGCTCTCGGATTCGGATGCACTCTCTTCGGTCATGAGGGGCCCTCCTGCTGCGGCCTAACGAATCAGGCGTCCAGCTCCTGGGGCACCTTGCCGCCAAGGGCTGAGCGCGCCGGCCCAGTATGACAGAGCCAGCTTTGAGCAGTGGCTTTTCCTGACTACATGCGACGCATTCTTGGGTAGCGGAGGGTGCTCTAGGGCGCGTCCTAATCCTCGCGTGAATACGCGTACGATCCGGGGTTTCGGGGTGTCAACCTGGCAACGTAGGTCCTACCCGGATCGATCCGGGAAGAGACCCGGGCCCGGAAGAACCCGCCCGGATCTGGTGGAACCCAGCAAGCAGAGTGCACGAGAACACCAGAGCCCAATTCCGGAACCTCCACCTGTCCGAAGATCTCTGGCGGGTGAACAAGAGCGTTGAGGCGGACAAGATAGGTCTCGCTCCAGCAGTGTTCGCGCGAGCACACCCTGTTTGCGACGAATCCGTAGTCGTCGGAAACGACCACAACTCCATCGCTTGGGTTGACCACAGGGAGATCTCTTTGGAGGCACGGAGTTGCGCAGCCAGTCGCAGATATCAGGAGTGCGAAGATGCACCAACGCGTCATGCTGCCCGGTGAACTAGGCGTTCAACTGCCGGAGAACCGACAGCAGCAGGAACAGGGTGAGTGGGCGCATGCAGCGATGCCCGCTCAACCGGCTAGGCACCCGGCGAGCTGCCACGCGTCGTCCGGCAGCGAACGGAGTCATCTCTGCGCCCGATCCGGAGCCTCTAGAAGCCAGCCTCTTGAGAGGTCCGGCCGGCTACCGGCTGACCGAACCGACTCTCGGAAGAACGCCTCGATTCGAACAGGCCCATCGAGCTCGCAGAAGAGGGCGGGACGGCGGGCCCAATTCGCAAGGCGCGCCAGAAGCACGGAGACACACAACACGAGCAGAAGGGAGATCAGGCATGAGGCGAGGAGTCTCTTGAGCACCGTTCCCTGCCTACGTCTTCAGTTGCCGCGGCGCCTTGCCGCCGTGGATCGAGCGCACCCTCCGAGTATGCCCGAGCGAGACCGCAATCGCGCTGTTCCCGGTCAGCTGTAGTGCCCCGCTGGGCTGCGAGCCGGGCAGCGCTGGAGACGAATCACGGTGTGGGCCCGAGAGGGGATACGACATAGATGTCCGTGATCTGGCCGCCGACTCCGTAGAGAAGGCGCAGTTCCAATCTGGTTTGCAGCTCCGAGCTGGCACAGAACGAGGTGCCGTGAAACTCGGTTCCCGCTCCGAGTTCGTAGTCCTGGCCGAATAGAAGGCTAGCCTCGAACGAGGAGCCCTCGGGTGTGGGCATCGACAGAATGACCGAACTCACCTTGCTATCGCGGATCTCAGGCGGAAACGCCACGGAGACGTTCTGGGAACCAACGCAGATCATCGAGTGCGTTGAGATAGCGACCGAAATCCCGAGTTCCCTCGCGAGTTCAGGGGTCAGAGGTCGAACGATCGGAGCGACCGATGTTGCTCCTGCTACGGAGGCGAGAAAGAACGCCGCGAAAGCTGCGAATCTCATGAATTGGTTCTCGGATCGAATCGTTGAGCGGCAACAGCTACCAGGGGCGCCGTTGGCCCTTGCGGGGCGTAGCGACGACCTGCCACTTGTCCTCGTAGATGATGTTTCCTGGGTCGTCGGTATTGAAGAACTCTACGTGCTCGCCATGCGCACGGAGAACATGAGTGAGTTCCCACATCTGGCCGATGGGCTTCGCGGCACTGGCCTTGAACCAGGACAGCGCTCGAATCGTGTCCCAGCTCTTGAGGACGGATGGGACGCGAAGGTGCTCGTTGAACCAGTCGACGAGGTGTTGGACGAGCTCGGCCTCGTGCTTCTCGAGGCGCCCCTCGTCGAGAAGAAGGCTGGAAGCAACAAGCAGTCCCTGCTTTCGACTCGAGTACGCGTCGATTCCCTGTACGGCAAAGCGCACGTACACCTCCCGCCTCCGCGTTTCGGCCCAGCACATCAGGCATTCAGCTACTGGCGCGGATTGACGCCACGGCCTGAGCGCAATGCTCCAGTATGTCAGAGTCGGGTTCGGTCCGCGTCGACCCCGGCCAGCTACAACGCTCTACCGCGCTGAGTGCGGAGCAACTCAGGTCTCGGCACCCTCCTCGGGGATCATCCCACGGGTGCGTAGGAACCAGAACAACGCGAAGGCTGCACCGACGAACAGGTAGCCAGGAATGAGCACAATCAGGCTGAACCGCCCGAGTACGTAGGGAAGCTCGGAGGCAGCCGGGAACTCGTTGGGCGGGCTCGACATGAGTCCCATCAGGCTGAGGCAGAGCGCCGCACTGACGAGTGCAGGCGACAAGAGGAGCGCCCAGAAATGGGCTCGGCCTGACCACTTGCGGGAAACAGCGAGGAAGAGCAGCGCACAACCCCACGCTGGTAGGCCGAAGAAAATCGAGCCGGCGACTCCCCCGATGATGAGTCTCGCGGAGATCCACGGGAAGTTGGAGCCGGCCGCCGCGTTTGCCAGGATCGCCAAGAACGCGAGAAGGGGCGGTGCAGCGACCGCTGCAAGACCCGCGAAATGAATCGTCTTCCGGTAGTACTCGCGTGGGGTCAGGACGCAGCCCACGCCTGTCACGGTGAAGCGCTCCACCGCCTAGGTACTCTCACCGCGGGCAGACCGCGATTGTGATCCGAGAGCCACCGCAGTTCGAGGCCAGCGTGTGCCCAGAATTGAGACCTCGCTGCTGGGGGTTCGCTGCGACTCCTTGTTGGGTCACAGATCGAGGGCTACGGACACGAGTAGGCTTTCCCGACAACGCTGATGAATGTCGCAGAGGTGTCCCGCCCGCATGAGAAGCGGTGGTTGAGGACCGCTGCGTTGGCGCCACGCGCTCGTGCGTGCTGCGTCGCATCCAAGAGTGCGTCATCGGGCTCGTGCCATCGAGAAGACTCAATCTCACCCCTCGGCGTGCAGCACCTCAGCGCTCGAGCTTCGTGGTCGAACAGCGATACGCCCGTGCGTTCCATGCTCGGCGGCGCTTTGCGGCACCAGAACTCGTCGAATGAAACGGCCGGCACCGCGTCGAGCCGAGTGACGCTTGCGAATGCCGAAATCGCACCGGCTGCCATCGCCAAGCCGATGCTTCCTGACAATAGGAACCTGGTGGCGTCGATTCGGTTCATCAGCGGCTCGGCGGAACAGGCGTTCAGCTGCCGGGGCACCTTTGCCGCCGTGGGCTGAGCGCACGGTTGAGTATGCCAGAGCGGGAGCCTGACCGAATCGTTCTCGGTCATCTGGAACGTCTTGCTAGGCGGCAGGCGCTATCGCGGGGTACACCCGATCGCTGCGAGGCTCACGAGGGTTTCCTCGTGCGTCGGGTTCTTCGGGAAGCGTAGGATGCTGGCACTGCCCGGTCCTACAACACGCACCCAGAGTTCAGGCGTAGGTGTGCCGGACGCTGGTTCGAATCGCGCGTCGGTCACCCCAGGGCACCGCCGAACCTCGGCCAGTACCTTTCGCTCGAGCGCGCTGTATTCGGACTTGGGCGACCCTGGGCGCCATGCCCCCTCGATCCGCGACAGCCCAGCGCCAAGAATCAACGCGATCAGCGCAAGCCCGGCGAACGCGAATCCCTTCTTGAAGCTCTTGAACTTCTTGATCACCGACCTGCCGCCCAACGGATCCGGGACTCAGCTGCCGAGCAACCTCGCCGCCGTTTGCTGAAGCCACGGCGCTAGTATGCCAGAGGCCGACCTTGGACTGCGCGGCCCACTGGTTGGCTTCAACGCCTTGTTGGACCCGAGGGCCAGCGAGACGTGGTCGGCCGCTCAGCAACTCGTTGTGAAACGGCGGCCGTCGATGAGTGCGGGCGGATACGGGAAACCCAGCGCGCCCGGGGATAGATCGAGCTCGAGCGTCGATCCCTCGCGTATGCATCGAAAGTCGAGCATCTGCACCTTCAGTCGCTCACTGCGACCATGCCAGTCCACGAAGACGTAGTACGTCGTGTTTCCGGCGCCGAAGGCTTGCTTGCTGATGGCAGGAACCTGGTGCGTGACGATCGGGCCCTGGGGCCCGTTGGTGTTGATGGAAGACAGCAGGGCGGCTCCGGCCAGAGCGCTTCCGACGAGGAACAGGAAGGCGGCTGGCACGGGAACGCGCCACCGCGCACCGTGCACAGAACTGGACGAAGAGAGGGCGAGGTTCAGGAGGACGAGCGAGGTGATGCCCAGGGCAGCACCGACCCAGAACAGGCGCAAGCCTCCCAGCGTGTTATCGAGCGCGTCAACGAGCGACTCAGTCATCGCGGTGAGTCCCCCGAAGAAGACCGGCAGAGCGAGCAACTGATACGCCCCTGGCATCTCCGGTCGGTCTCCCTCGCTTCTACTTGTTGTTCGGTGCGCCTTCGGCACGTGGGTTCGAGTATCGGCTGGCTGAGGATCAACGCTCCGCCGGGCCGTCTGCCCAGCGAGAAGTCGAGAGAGGCAGTGGTCGTGACCCGCGACTTGCGCAACGTGCAACGAGAATTCAGAGGAGCCTGAAAGGAAGAGGGGCAGGAACAGAGTACTCCGGTGGTCCGAGGAACTGAGCCGGGCGTACCGCAAACCCAGGAGGTTGAAGCGAGTCGCGGACCGGATGGCCTGCCAACCGACTTCGTGCCAGGGACCGTCGGTGCTCCAACGGAGACCCGTTTCCGTGACGATCACGGGCTTCAGGTGCCGCCCGAGACTGAGTATCAGGAAGAGCGGCACAGCTACGAGGAAGGGAAACAGCATCGCCTCGAGGCGGTACTTTGCGGCTTGTTCTTGGTCGAGACCAAGCCAGAATGCGACCGCCGCGATGAGGCCGGAGACCACGGACAAGCCCGCCAGGGCGGGCAGGCTCCAATAGAAGCGCTTCTCGGCCGGCTGGGTCGCTGGGCTGCGATTCCCCATGGCCGATCGATCGGCTTGCCGGCGGCCGTGCTTGAACGCCTCGCTAGGCAGCGGACATTTCGTCTCGGACCTTCATGAGAGCGAAGCCGAGCAAGTTGAGCCCCTGCCATGCGTTGGGATCGACCGCGCGCGGGTCACCTGCCTCGAGACCAATGCCCCAGATTCGATCGACCGGGCTCGCCTCGGCGAGCACTCGCTTGGTGGTGCCTCTCAGAAAGCTCGCTAACGACTTGCCCTGCTCGAACTTCGCTCGGTTTCCGAGGACCGCGATGTCGAAACGGTGCTGAACCCAGACCTCTTCCACGAAACCCCGCACCTCGCGACCGACCGCTCTGGCCGCACCTGGTTCGCGCGCCTCCATCACTCTTCGCTCTGCCTGATGATCGGAGAACAGGCGCGCCTTCTCCGCCATCATGAAGTGCTCGGCGGTGGGGTAGGTCTGGCCTCCGAGACGAAACGGCGCTTCGTACCATTGGCTGAGGCAAGCGGCTGAGATGCCCCCGCTGCTCGGAGCCCGGTGGCTCCAGAAGAAGACGAATCTCGCCTGGGCACCGGACGCGATTGCAAGACGGAGCGCGTCGAGATCGTGGCAGTTCGAAGCGGGGACGGATGGCATGGAGCGAGCTTCGGTGGCCTAGTGGACCAACGGAAACCCAGTCAACGCTGGGTTGGCTGAGGCGCCGCGTTTGGGTGCCACGTCTCCACAGGATCTGGACCTCTCGTTGCCTGAGTGAACTGGCCCAGTATGCCAGAGCCCAAGTTGAAGCGAGTGGCTCCCCGGTCAGCTGAAACGCCCAGCTAGGCTGCTGGCGTCATGCCCTCGGATCGAAGGCCCATACGGTGTCCTTGAAGGCGCGGTTCGCCGCCCGCCTCATCAAGGCTTGCACGTGAGGCATGCCCTCTGCCCAATACTCGACCTCCCGCTCCGTTCGACGATCCGACCACGAGTTGCCCCCGACGTTGTATCCGTGGAGACGCATGGTGATTCTGGCCTGGATCTCGTTGAGCGCCCGGATTGCCTCGAGTCTCGAAGCGTTATCTAGATCTTCGGCGTGGATTGTCGAGCGGATCGCTTCCGTGATGTGAAAGGCGAGGCTCTGGTAGAAGATCGGTCTCTGATACGGTCGAAAATAGAATGTGCTGCGTCCGAACATCTCCTCGCGGCCTGACGCCGCGCATCTCGTTCCCGTTGGAACGTCTGGTGTGAGGTGGGCCCTGAGGCCCAACGGATCAGGTGCTCAGCTGCCGGGGCGACTTGCCGCCGTAGGTTGAGCGCCCTGACCCAGTATGCCAGAGCCAGATCTCGACCGCGTTGCTACCCGGTCAACTCGACGCCTTGTCAGGCTGCGTGGCTCACGCCTTGAATCGTTCGGCTCGTCTGACGCTAGGCGCATCACGGGGGTCGAGCTCGAGCGGGACCAGCACCTCGGCGGCAATGCCGAGCACGGCGCCAAGAGCGAACACATACGGATTGGCGAGCAGAATGCCAGCGATGACGCCGCCCCAAAGCAACAGATGCGAGGCCCAGCTGATCAGCTCGGAGTAGATCCCGCGCTTGAAATGGCGGAGCCGGCACGAACACTCGGAGCAGCGCAGTCGACCGGAGAGGGGAAGGGCAAGGCGTTGCGCGACGCCCACACCATCCCTTCCGCATGCCGGGCAAGTTCTCATGGCACAGTCTAACCAGGATCCGGACATCGCTGCTGGCTGGCAGCTGAGACGCCTTGCTGGGATGAGCAGGCGTCTAGAAGCTCTTCTCCCAGATCCGTCCTTCGAGTCGAGTGAATCCTCGGCCCATCTTCATCACATGCTTCTTTCGATGCTCGTTGATGGACACATACGCGACAGCCGAAACCAGGGCGAAGCGGTTCTTCGAGAGCGCCAGACCACCCACCAGGTCGCGCCCATCGACCGGTACGCCCTCTTCGAGATCGCGCATCTCGACCACCGCCGGGGACCTGAAGTAGAGGAACTCGTGATCTTCGGCTTCGAGGACATAGGTGCCGTCGAGCAGGCGGACTCCTTTGGTCGACCGATGTTTGGGCGCATTGGACCAAACCATGGGCTCCAGGAACGTCACCGTGCGCTCGGGGTCGGACACGGGCGTCACGGTGAACACTTCATCCGTGACCGGATCGAGATGAATCCAAGAGCAGCTCGCAGCGCCGGCGGCGATGGCAGCCAAGAGCAGGACTCGCGCTAGGGATACCACCCCGCATTCTCCTTGATTCACGCAGCCCAATCGATCAGACGTTCGGCTTCCCGGGCAATCTGCCGAAATGGGCTGAGAGCCGTGGCTCAGTATGTCAGAGCCGGGTTCGGACCGCGTTGCTCCCGGTCAGCTGCAAAGCCCGGTTGGGCACCAGGCAGCTAGAGGGACTCCGCAGCGTCGGAGCAACGCTCAGCGCCTTCTGGGGTCTTGGGATACTCGAGTACCTCGTTCGAGAAACAGACGTGCCAGCACCCGCCGCTCACGTCTTTGCCCCACCCATTCGCCCAGCAGCGGAGAAGGCAGCTGTCACCGGGCTGGCACCGATCGACATAGTGCTGAAGACGGCATTCGCCGAATGAAGAGATCGAACGACCCTCAGGGACTCGATACGAGCATTCGCACGACTCCGAAACGGGTACCTCGGCCAACGGGAAGCTTCCCTGTCGAACGGGTAGGAGCTGCAAAGGGGGCGGGGGCCTGGGTTCGCGCCCGAGCTCGTTCATCAGGAAGAGCGAGAACACCTCATCGAAATCGGGCCCGGAGATCCTGAATTCCTCGAGCACCTGGGACCCACGAAGACGGTGGGACTCGACAGGCTCCCAATCGATCGGGTTGCCACAGGGCCCGACCAATCGTCTGAGGTAGTCATAGGACGACTCCTGCCCCAACCGGATCGGGTTCTGCGGAGTCAGGCCTCGATCGAGCGGAACCGCTTCCGAGCAGCTGACGCAACATGACACGAGCGCAAGCGCGAGAAGTTCGCGGAGCACCGCTGTACCTCTGGCTGTCCAACGGGTCACGCATTCACCTGCATCCAGCCGCTGCAGGGTGGCCTGAGTCGCCCTTGGTTGAGGCCGCAGTCTACCCACCAAGGGTCCTGGCTACGCCGTGTTGGCTGCGACGCTCTTCTGGGCCGCGGAATCCTTCAGTGCAATGGCTGCCCTCCAGCGTTCCTGTTCCCTGGGCACGGCAAGCATCAAGCCGAAGAGCAGGCCACAAACGGCACGAACTGACGCGCTGGCCACCTCGATCGGGATGAGGTTCTCGCTGTAGACCGCTAGGAGCGCGAGAGAGAGCGCGGGAACGACGACCCTCAGGACAACCGATCGGGTTCGACCGCCTCGTAGGGCTCGAACGGCGTCGATCCTTTCATCCGGCCACCCGAGCCGGATGAGATTGGACTCCGCGATCGGCCAGAACTCGGCGTCGCCGGGCCTGGCATGCTCCGGATGCGCTTCACCCAGAAGGTGAGCGATCAACTCGTCGCGATGCATCGCCGCTCCACGGCCGAACGGATCAGGCGCTCAGCTGCCAGGGCACTGCCGTCGTGTGCCGAGCGCATGGCCCAGTATGCCAGAGTCGGATCTGATCGGCGTCACCGCTTCGCCAGGGCGGAAGGGGGATCTCACCTGGCGACGGAGCCGGTCTGGTTGCCGTTGGACGTTGATTGAATCACTTGCACCGGTAGGCAGTGGCGAAATGCGTTGTGCAGCAGTGGGTGGTGAAGACCTGCATCTCGGACATCTTCACGGTGTCAGCGCCGACCTCCCTCGCCTGCCGCATCAGCGAATCGATGAGCTCCAATCGCAATCGCTCGATTCTGGGGTCGCCTTCAGAGATATCCTGCGGCGGCGTGATCGTGTGCGAGAGCTCTCCGACTGGACTGCATTCGGGTCCTATGGAGGATCCTGCGCTGATCAAAATCACAGGCGCCTGGCTCGATGTTGGAGCGCAGCTTGCGAAACACGCAAGGAGCGCGACTGTACCGAGGTGGTTCAAGCTGCTGCCCAACGGATCAGGCGTTCAGCTGTACCCCGACTTGTCGGGCCGAAACGCCTTGGTTGATGCCACAGTCTCCCCGGGAGGCGGGCCTCATTGCTGCTTGTCAGGTCCAAGGCCTCGTTGGGCGGCGAGCTACGGCGACTAGAAATCGGCCGCTGCGATCTCTGGCTCGAGAATCGCGACGAGCGCGGCAGTCTCTGTTGCATCCGCCTCCTCCGCGAGTACTGACAGTGTGAAGACTCCGTAGTGCAAGGTGCGGCCGCGACTCTCCAGGAGCATCCAGTGCCGGTCGTCCTTCGACCGGCCCCGCTCGGTCAAGGCGGTCTCGTAGTACCAGACGCCGCGAGTGGGACTACTGGCAACGGTGCGTTGCGCACGTGCACCGCGAAGAGAGCGCAAGATCAGCTGCGCCGTTTGTCCAACAGCAGGCGCATCGGGTTCTTGCTCGATCTCCTCGCGTGAAATCAAGAAGTTGTACTGGGGACGCTCTGGCACCTGGTAGAGGCCGATGTTGTCGACGGGAACGCGTTTCCAGCCACTCGGAAGATTGATGCGGAAACCAGACTCTGGGTCTTCAACCCTTTGGAAACCGCGGTCGCCATGCGGGGCGCATGAAAAGCCAAGAACCGCAGTCACGACACCGAGGAATGCGGTACGGGGTGCAACCACTGTTCACCGCCCAACGGATCAGGCGTTCAGCTGCCGGGGCGACCTGCCAACCGGGGGCTGAGCGCACTGGCCCAAGTATGCCAGAAGCTGAAAACGGGCCGCGCGGTTCCCCGGTCAGCTGGAAAGCCTTGCTAGGCCGCGGCAGCGTCAGTGAGCTCGAAGTAGTCGAGCAACGAAACGGAATCCCAGGTGTGCAGCTCTCCGTCGGGTTGCTTGAGCCACACCACATCAGGCTCGAGAATCGAGCCAGGGAGCGTCTGCCAGATTTCGCCCGCTGCTAGGACTTGGCCGGTGGGCCGTCCATCGTGGTCATGCAGCGGCAACGCAGATCTGAGGCGAAGCGACGAGCCGGCTCGGATGCCGTTCGGATACTGGAGAAGAGGGGTAAGCCGTACGTACTCCGACGGGCCCCCGTAGAGTAGGAACCCGGAGACTGCCAGGACGGGAAGTCCAAAGAGGAACACCGCGATTGCGCCAGGGCGAGCCTCGTCGAATGATTCGAGGGTCGCTAGCGCGGCGCCTACCAGAGCCGTGGCGCCCACCGCCACCAACAGATAGCGGGGAGAGCGAAACCGGAGGCGCCACCAGACCCGCAGCTCGCCCGTAAACGCGCAGGCTCCAAGCAGCGCTGCAAACACGCCGAGCACCAGCTGCAGGTCCGCCATTGTCTCCTGAAATCGGAGGATGGGGCGATTGGCTTGAGCTGAGGCCTGGCGTATCAGGCGTTTGGCTGCCGGGGTGGGCTGACCGCCTGGCTGCTCGGCTGCGGCCGGGTATGCGATGGAGCGGAGCTGCCTGTTCACCAACAGCATAGGCCCGAGTGCCGACGGTTGGCTGGCGTTATAGGCGGCAGCTGCAGCAGCGAGTTAGGCTGCCGGTGCATGCGCTGAGGCGTCACTCGCTGGATCGCCTCGAGCTCGTTGCTTGTGAGATGGCTGGTGTCCCTAGCCTAGGCTCGCCAGCTACGCGGATCGTGCCCCCGCCATCGCACCTTCTCGATTGCCTAGTAGCCGATCGCGGACGCGACCGTGAAACCGAAAGCCGCGGCCACCCACTTGAAGCGTCTTCGCATTCTAGACTCTACCTCGGCGATTCCGAGTACTTCGCCTTGATCATTCTGGATACGCCAGATGTTCGCGCTGAGAAGATCGCTGGAGAAGGTCACTTCCGCTCGCTCGCCGACGCGGAGTTGCTCTTCCAAGCGTTGAAAGCACCGGAAGGAGCAGTCGTAGAGAACCAGCGGGTCGTCGAGGCCGCTCAACCTGAGCTCGTACGATCCTGGCAAGCTGCTTCGGTATGAGGTCCTGGGAGCGGTGTATCTACTCTCTGTGATCGTGCCAGCTGCTACTTCGGTGGGCCGACTCCACGGGGGTGGCCCCGCTATTGAACACCTGAAGAACGTCGCGGCGGCACCGAGTCCCACTAGCGTCGCGGCCAGCTGTGCTCGTTCGAGTCGTTTCGACAGCGGCGGCCGAGGTTGGCCTGCCGTCTGCCTGCCTCTGAGACGCTGCCGCTTCGCGAGGTTGGTGGCAGCCTTCCGCCTCTTGCGATCGGATCGTGTGGACATGGCGAGTGCCGTCTACCGTGTAGACGCGTCGTGAACGATGCGCTTCATGCTGCCCAGCGGATCAGGCGTTCAGCTGCTGGGGCGACTTGCCGCCCCAGGCTGAGCGCATCGGCCGAGTATGCCAGAGCCAGATTCGGGGCGCGTTGTTTTCCGGTCAGCTGCAACGCCTTGTTGGGCTGCGAGCGCGTTCAGTCGGCTAGAAACTCCACTCGCGTCACCACATGGTCGCCGTAAACCCGGCACCAGTCTGCCGATCGACTCAGCGAAGGATGGAAGGTGAAGGCGAGTGCTTCTGGACTGACGGAGCCGTCGCGCGACCTGTCGTATTGCAGGTGATAGGACGCCATCTGCTCGCGCACGGCAACAAGAGAAGTGCTTGGCTCGATTCGAGCCCACTGGATATAGAAGCCCTTGTAGTCGTGCCACGGGATTGCGGGAAGCACAAGGATCCAAGAAAGCACGAAGAGGAACGAGATGATCCTAGTGCGGTTGGCTTGCGGATCGCCCAAGCGAGGAGTGCGACCGCGACGGGAACCGCTATGGGCCACACCCGGAACCCGGGGAAGACATAGTCGAAGGCCGTGGTGACACCGACGGCGCCCGCCGTGACCGCGGTAGCCTCTCGCCGACGCTTCCTCGGATCAGTCACAGACTCTCGCAGCCCAACGATCAGGCGTACAGCGGCCGGGGCGACTTGCCGCGGTGGGCTGAGCGCACCACTCGAGTATGCCAGAAGCCGGAAATGGGGCGCGCGGCTCCCCGGCCAGCTGCAACGCCTTGTTGGGCTGCGAGCTAGTTTGCCTCGGGTAGATTGCGGCGATAGGCGCAGCCCGAGTGACCAATCTGTGCCTCGACGATCTCAAGAGGCTCGTGCGATACCACCAGGAAGGCCGACGGTGGGACCCAACCCAAGTCGAGGGCCTCGCAGGATTCTGGGCCGATGCTCACATAGGTGTAACCCGGTGAGTCGTGCAGGAGCGCGGCGGCCATCTGGTACTCGCGACAAGGTAAGAAGCCGGATTCGTGGGCCCAAGAATCGGCGAGGTCGAGGATCGGCTTGCGAAGCTCGGCCGGAGCCTCGGATGGGCGGTCGACTTGAGAAAGCAGGTGTTCCCGGCCGGGCACTCGAAGGATCCGTTCGCGCTGACACGCGATGTGTCCGGCCGTGTTCTCCTGCAATTCGTCGGGAGAAGTTGCGGTAGGTAGCCCGTGAACACACGCTCCCGTGAGGACGGCAACGCACAACACTGCGTGGAAGGTCAATCTCGCAGTCCGCCGGATCAGCCGCTCAGCTTCCGGGGCGACTTGCGGCCGTGGGCTGAGCGCACCTCCCGAGTATGCCAGAGCCAGGTTTGAACCGCGTTGCTACCCGGTCAGCTGCAACGCCTTGTTAGGCGGTGAGGGCGGCAGGCATCGCTACTCAACAATCTCAAGATCAGCTTGGGCGACTTGGAAATCGCCCCACGGCGCCGTCCCCGGCTCAACCAGAAAGGTGACTGGGTCGAGCGAGAACAAGGAAACGACAGATCCAGCGCGGCCCTTGTGGGCACCGGTTGTGACTCGAACCGAGTCATTGAGCACGATGTGGACGCGCTCGGTGCGCGTTCCCGCCATGAACGCGCCATCTACATCTCGAGGAATACTCACGATTGGCCACCTGACGGATCAGGCGTTCAGCTGCACCCAGCCGACGCCGGGCGGGCTGAGGTGCCATGGTTGAGGCCACAGTCTACCCAGGAACTCGACCTCGTTGCTGAGGATCAGCTGGAACGCGTTGTTGGGTCGGGAGCGTGAACCTCGTTGCCAGAGTCGTGCTGAGGACCAGCATCGACGTGTCGGAGAACCACGCACGCAGCCGGAGTCTCAATTGGCGCGCCGTCCTGGGTTGCTGGGTTGAACCGCCACCTACGAACAGCCCGAAACAAGGGAGCGGGGTCCTCGACGCGCCCACAGGACTCTTCCACGGTGGGGTCGTGCACGCTTCCCGCATCGGAGATGCGGAAAACGACGCTGAACACCGACTCGCCGTTTGCCAGGCTGGCGCATTCCTCAGCGATCGTGCACGACTGGTCCGAAAACTCCGGGTACGAATGCTGCCAGCCGGGTCCCGGTTCTGGCGCGACCAAGAGAACCGGGTCGCTGATCCAGCCTCCAGCTGAGGCGGACAGTGCAAGGGACAGGGCGATAGCTCCCGGGGTCAATCGCATCTTGCTGCCTAACGGATCAGGCGTTCAGCTGCACCCAGCGACCGCCGGGGTTGCTGATTCGCCGTGGTTTGAGGCCAGAGTCTATCCGGGATTTGGACCTCGCTGCTGGGTGCCAGCTGCAACGCCTTGCTGGGCCGCTGGCGCGTTGGGGCTTCGGGCGGCGTTGTACCGGGCAAGGAGTGCTTCGCAGTTGGCCCAGCCTGCTTCACCAACCCATCGGCCGGAAACGTCCATGACGGGTTCTTCGCGCTCAAGGGAAGCGATGGAGCCTCGCCAGTGAACTCCGAAAGGATGGTCGATCGTTAGCACGAGGCCATTCGCGAAGTACATATCGCTCGGAAGGGTTGCGTTCGGAGCCCATTCCATGAACCAAAGGGCGATCCTCCCTTTGAACTCGAAGAGCAAGCACGCGTTGAAGGATTCCGGTAGGTCTTTGTCGTAGTCGTATCGCCCGTGAATCTGCCGAGCGGTACGGGTTCTCGAGAAGGCATGTGGCAGCAGGACGAGTTCACCGGAGGCCAGATACCTCTCCTCACCCCGAAGGACCGTTCCAATCTCATAGTGACCTGGAACCAGATCCTGGGTTGGCTCGGCGCAACCGAGTGCGACAAGTAGGAGGACGAGCAGAATCATGTTCGCACGCCTGCGGCCTAACGGATCAGGCGTTCAGCTGCCGGGGCGACTTGCCGCCTTGGGCTGAGCGCATTGGCCCAGTATGCCAGAGGCGAATTCGGACCGCGTTGCTCCCCGGTCAGCTGCAACGCCTTGTTAGGCCGCCGGCCTCTGGCCCCTGGCCGCGAACGGCTACCTCAGGCTCCTGATCGCACAATCGGATCTTCGAGAATGCAACGCCACTCTTGCCCATTGCGGTGGATCACTGCAGCGTTGTCACGGTCAGCCGGCCACGCGTCGAGGGTCCTAGCGAGTCGAGGTGCAATAGCTGGGAGGTTTGAGAGATCGCCCAGCGAGAAATCAAAAGGTCCCACACTTGCACATAGGTCGATCGAGAGAAAATATTCGGGGTAGTAGAGTCTCCCCGTATCGGTGCAACGCGGGAACCGGCCGTCGAACACCCAGAGTTCGAGCGGCGCCTCGCATGATAGGGATTCCGGGTAGAGATCCATAAACTCGATGCGGTGTCCCCCAGCAGACAATTCAACGTAGACTTCGACTGAGAGATCGTCTTCTTCGTTGGAATCCCAGAAGTCCACCACTTCTATACCGGAGATAGCTTCGATCTCAGCTCGGAGTTCTTCCTTCTCGCGTCGATAGGGTCCGTAGAGCATGACCTCGCACGCGGCGATCGCCGTTGCCGACGCGAGAAGGATCGCTACGACGAATCGTCGCAATACACGCAAGTCGCTGCCTAACGGATCAGGCGTTCAGCTGCCGGGGCGACTTGCCGCCTTGGGCCGAGCGCACCTGCCCAGTATGCCAGAAGCCGCCTTTAGACCGCGCGGGTCCCCGGCCGCCGTTCTGAACACCAAGGGGCCAGCGCTACCGCCGCGCAGCGTCTCGACTCGCCCCGTGTGACACCGAGACGATGGTCAACGTCACGATGCCGGTACCCAGTAGGACGGCGCCAGTGATCGCGCCGAGACCGGCACCGACTACGTCCACCAGGCTTGCGGATAGGACGAATGGCGCGCTGGCCAGTCCTAGAACCGCGCCGAAAGCGACGAGAGCCAGTGCGACATGACGAATGTAGGAGCGGGGCTGGGCAGCACGCACTCGGGTGCCTCCTTGTTCCCCCGGCAGAATGCCGGCGGGCAGTGTTGCATTGGACACTGCCGCTGCACATTGGTTCAGGGTGCGGTCCAACGGATCGGGAGTTCAGCCGTACTCAGCCGACGCCGGGGTATGGCCCCGCCATGATTCGCAGCGACCACCTACCAGGGCTCTGGACCTCGTTGCTGGGTGGAAGCCGGCAGCGCAACGCTGCACTAGGTCGGCGATCCGATCTTCTGTTTCAGCAGCCCCCTGAATTCGTCATCGAGACCACCCAACAGCAGGGACTTGGGAACGACGTGGTAGAGGCCGTCCGTCGGATAGAGCAAGAAGAGCGCCTTGCTCTCTCGCCACCTTCGGATGTGGTCCCAAGGGAGAAGCCCTTGTCCGAGTTCGGTCTCGACTCGGAAGCCATCGGAGGTGACCTCCGCCGTGAACGGAAGCGAGAGGGCCTTGTACTGACGGAAGGTCCTCCGTGCCGCGTAGGGGTACCAGACGGCGAAATAGAATCCGAGGTACAGCAGGCACGCCAGGATGAAGACGCCCAGCGACACGCGTTGGAGATCGCTCTCGAACAACGCCAAGCAAGCGAGAACAAGACCAAGCAAGCCGAGCAGGGCACCGATCACCGCGAAGAAGGGACTCGGGCGAATGTGCACGAAGGCCGCCCGCACGAAGTCACGTTCCGCGATCTGCCCTTCTATCGTCATCTCTCGGCGGCCGAACGGATCAGGCGTTCGACCGAACGCGTCGGCGGCGGCCCGCTACGAGGGCGGTACCGAGGAGTACGAGCAGTCCCGTGCTCGGCTCGGGGACGACGAACGCAACGAAGGAGTTCCAGCGATCCCCTTCGAGACGCAGCGGCGTCGAAAAGTCTCGGTCGGTGATCCAGGAACCATCCGTTCGACTTCCGACCACGATGCTTCCGTCGGAAGCCAGGGCTACGTCGTAGAGGCTGTTTCCGAGGTCTAGGCTCTTGATGAACGCGCCCGTCGCAGAAAGGTGAACGAGGTCGCCACTCCAGGAAGCGATGAAGAAGTCGCCGTTCGCATCGACCGCGATCGATCTCGAGTCGGTTCCGGCGGCACCGAGCGAGACGGATCCACGACTCTCGAAGGTGATCGGATCGAACGCCACTGCGGTTTCGATATCCGTACCCCCCGAACGCAGCACCCAAAGGAGCCCATCCGAACCGAGAGTCAAGTCACCGGCCGCGACACCCGGGGCGAGGGTCGTTGTCGAGCCCGTGCCGAGGTCGAACGCGATCACTCCAGAACCGGGATTCCGGGCCGTGGCGACGTCGGTTACGAAGACGGTGTCACCGTTCCGCGCCAAGCCCCCGTAGTTCCCGACGTTGACGGTGGACCAATCATCCGCGGTTTCGTGGGACCAGGCCCCCGTCGCTGAGTCGTAGGTCGACAAGTAGGGGTCGAAGACACCATTGTAGACATGCAGGAGGCCGTCACCCTGGGCGACGAAGTGTCTCGGGGAGAACAAGTCCGAGGACTCGGGAGGGGCCGGGGGAACGAAAGACTGAACGAGCGTCCCGTCCGGTCGGTACTCCGTGATGGTTCGCGAGGACGATCCAGGTGTCTGACTCGACACCAGAACGTTGCCTACGGAAAACGGTGCACCAGCCGCGGGCGTTCCCGCGGCGATCGCGAGGGCTGCAACTAGAAGGGAAGGGAGCCAGCGAGAGGGCATAGGTCACCTCGCAGCGAAGCCGGTGTGCCCTTCCCGTTGCTGGCTTCGCTGCCGCCCCATCATGCCACAAGCAAGGACGGCCGGGGCTGGGAGCGCCGATCGGCCGCGCCCTACCCTCGCCCCTTCACCAGTGCGTCCAGGCGTCGCGAGAGCGCTTCGACCTTGTACCGCATGGGCGCGCGCTCGAGCATCTGGCGCTCCACCTTGCGGACGGCGTTCGAGGCCGAGGAGTGGTCGCGGCCGAAGATCTTCGCGATCTCGGTGAGCGTGGCGTCGGTGTACTTGCGGCAGAGGTACATGGCGAGCTGGCGCGGGATCAGGAACTCGTGGCGGCCTGACCGCCCGGCCAGCTCGTCGGGGCGCTTCTGGAAGTAGGCTGCCACGGCGTCGATCACGTCGCCGGGCTCGAGCCGGGCGGGGGTGTCGGGAGCGAGGGCCAGCTTGCGCAGCGCCACCAGCGTCAGTTCGGTGTCGATCGGCCGCTTCAAGAGCGACGCCGTCGCCACCAGCTGAATCAGCACGCCCTCGAGGTCGCGCACGTTACCGCGCACGCTCTCGACGATCAGCTCGCGGCACTCCTCGGGCAGCCGCACGCCACCGTCTGCGGCCTTCGCGCGCAGGATGTCGCGGCGCACCTGGGCGTCGGGCGCGTGGAGCTCGGCCACCACGCCCTGGGTGAGCGTCGAGCGCAGGCGCGGGTCGAGGCCCTCGATGTCGCAGGGCTGGCGGTCGGCGGTGAGTACCACCTGGGCGCCCACGTCGAGCAGGTGGCTGACGGTGTGGAAGATCTCGAGCTGGGTGGCCTTCTTGCGGGCATCGAGGAACTGCATGTCCTCGAGCACCAGCAGCTTGCAGCCCATCCGGTAGCGGCGCTTGAACTGCTCGACGCGCTTCGCCCGCAGGGACGTCGTGAACTCGGTGGTGAAGGCCTCGGCCGACGCATAGATCGCCCGGGTCTCTCCCTGCCGGCGGGCCTCGGCGAACATCGCGCGGGCGAGGTGGGTCTTCCCCAGCCCCGACGGCGCCGCGAGCACCAGCGGGTTCAGGCCGCTCTGGGTTCCCTGGGCAACCGCCAGGCAGGCCTCGCGCGCGAGCGCGTTGCAGCCACCGACGATGAAGTTGTCGAAGCGGTAGGGCAGCACTCGCTGTTCGGCGCGGCGTCGGGTTTCGCGCGGGCCGCGCCCTGCGTTCGAAGGTGCGGGGCGCGCAGGCGCAGTGGTCGGGGGCCGGGAAGGCGCCGGCGGTCGCTCCGGCTGTGTGTGCGACCGCTTCGTTCCCCCTGCTGGTGCCGGGGCCGCCTCTCCCGCGCTCGGTGAGGTGGCGTGGTTTCCCGAGGCATCGCCCAGCTCGCCGGGCGCTCCGCTCATCCGGGCGCGCGCGCCCTGTCGCTCACGCTCCGGCGGCACCTTGTGGGTGCGACGCTGCGTCGGCGCGTCGAGGCTCTCGGTGCGCGGGTCTTCGTCGTGGGAGGCCTCGTCGTGCACGGCGGTGTCGTCGCGCATTTCCCCCGCCCTGGGGCTCCGCGGCCCCAGTGCCGGGGGCGGCACGGGCACATCCTGCACCCGGAATTCCGGCGGTTCTTCCGGGACTGGGGTCGATACCAGGAGATTCACCACGATCTTGCGGCCGGCTTCCTCGGCGGCGGCGGCTTCGATCGCTTCGAGGAAGCGATCGCGCACACGATCGCGGTGAAAGCCCGTCGGGCAGCCCAGCGTCAGGCAATCGTCGTCGAAGCGAGCCAACAAGGGCTCGATCCACGTGAGCAGGGACGGATCCATGTCCGCTCCGAGCCGGCGCACCACACCGGTCCAGAGCCTCGGGGGGGAGGTCTGCAATGGCTCGATCTACTGGAGGAAGAACTGATTTTCCGCCGAATCCCCATCAACATGAGACGGCGGGGTGCGGAGTAGACCACTAAGTGCGCTTCAAAGCAACGACCAACCGTCACTTCGATGGCATTCGCACGACACACGAACGCAACGTTCAAACGCGGGCTCACTCCGACGGTGAACTGCATTTCGGTTTCGCGAAGCGCCCATCTTTTCGCGCACATAAAGCGCACTTCGAGAAAACATCGCGAGTTGTGAAGACGCCCCCTAGTAGGGTTTCGGGCGTCTCTCGATCTTTCGAAATCGCGCTTTTCAGGCGATTTCCTTTCGAAAGGTCGATTTTTCAGACGCGTGTTCGAGCGCCTTCGTCCGCTTGCATGCAAGCGCGTGCACGGCGCTCAATGCAACGTCGATCGCCCGCCTTTGGACCCGCGTTCGACTTCGAAACGCTGCATCGAGAGCGCACTCGCCAACCGCGCGAAGCGGTCGGGGATGCTGTCGGCCTCGAGCAGGCCCTGTTTCTCCTCGGCGGGAAACGCAAACGCGTTCGCGAACACGTTCACGAACGTCTCGTCGTCGACGCCCTGAAACTGACTCGCGTCGAAGGAACGCCCGGGCTGGCTCTGCGCCACGACGAACTGGATGTCGAGCAGGATCGCCTCGCGCAGGTGCGAGACGCGCTCGCGTGCGTCGTCGGGGTAGGGGTCTTCGAGTCGGCGTACGTCGGCCAGACGGTACAAGCGCTGATCGTCGGGGGGTGTCTCCCCCACCACACGGACACGATGGTCTCCCTCGAGCACGAGGTTGTAGCGGCCGTCGGGCAGGCGCTGGTGTTCGGTGACGGTCCCGACGCAGCCGACCGGGAAGATCGGCGGGTTGCCCGGCATGTCGTCGACGTGTTCGGGGCGTACCACCATCATCGCGAAGCGTCGATTCCCCTCGATGACGTCACGCGCCAGCTGCCGATAGCGCGGCTCGAACAGGTGGAGCGGCGTCTTCACCCGCGGAAACAGAACGACGTTGGAGAGCGGGAAGATCGGCAGCGCTTCGGTGGCATCGGCATCAGACACGACTGCCACCTTAACAGCTCGCGCCTGCCCCGCTCGGCGGACGTTGCCGCCGGTACGGCGGCTCCTGCGGGGCCTGCACGGAGTCTGCTGACGCACTCCGCCAGCTGCGTTGACGCGTTCGCGGTGCCAAGGAAGACTCCCGGGCACGCATGGACCGCGTCACGGCCCGTCAGCTGATCGACCGCCTGAATGCCGATGCGTCCGTCATCGCCGGGCGCTTCGGGCTCCGCTACGCGTCGATCACGGCCGAGCGTGCGGGCGTCAACGGTCACTACGGCATCTGCTACTCGGACGGCACGATCAAGATCCGGCTGCGTCATGCGAAGACCGGCAACCCGCTCAAGTACTCGAGCCTCGTGAACACACTCTGCCACGAGCTCGCGCACCTGCGTCATTTCAATCACGGCCCGCGCTTCAAGGCCTTCTACTTCGAGCTGCTCGACTTCGCGCGCGACCAGGGCATTTACAAGCCCGGTCCGCGCGGTCGCGCCGAAGCGCCGGCCCCTTCGCGTCGCGGGCCGCGCGCGGTCGCGGAGCCGCAGCCTCCCGCGAAACCCGCCACGCCGAAGCGGCGCCCGAAAGTGGGGGCTTCACCGAAGCCGCCCCAGCGCGGTGACAAGACGGGCGAGGCCAAGCCCCAAGGCCCGCGTCAGCTCACGCTCTTCGCGTGACGCGGGGATCGGGCTGGGTCGTAACGGGCTCGGGCTCGGGTCTCCCTAGGACGTGAGCTGGTCGTATTCCTCGAGGGTGTTCGGGCCCTCTTCGACCTTCGCCGTCACTTCGTCGCACGCCACCGCCTTGTCGAGGATCTCGCGAATGAGGCCCTCCACGCTCAGCTCATCGTATTCGGCCATCGCGTCTTCGAGCGCGGTGCCGGACACCGCGAACTCGACTGCGAGCTTGATCGTCACTGCCATGGAGTGGAGTACCTCGTCCTCGGGGTGGATCCGAGCGAACTAGCGGGCCGCGGGTTCACTGCTGCGCTTCGATGCCGCTGGCACCTCGCGCGACACGGCGCGGACGTGGGTCCGGCCGTAGCTCGAGGAAAGCAGCCCGAATGTGCCAAGCAGAGACTCGAAACCCTCGAAGATGTGAATGGATGGTGGGCGCGCCCTGGGGGAATCCGACGTCGTCCCCCGCGCTTCGGTTCGATCGCCCTCGGCGGATGCCTGCCGCTTCGCGCGTTCCCCCGGGTAGTGGTGCCCGAGGCGTTCCGGTTCTCAGAACCCCAGATGGCCCGGAACGAGCCCTGCGAAGCGTGGCTCGTGGCGATCGTCAAAGCGCTAAGGCATTGAAATTAAAAGGCTTTTTCGATCGGTGTCGGCAAAGGATACACCAGGGCACAGGGAGGGGCCAAGGAATTTCGCTGATTCCTACGAGGTTTCGGGGCTTTGGGGCGTTCTCGATCCGAGCCGATGACGCTGCCGAAGCGCCCGCCGGGGGCCCTATCTGGCTTCCTGGGGGGGGCCCGACCCGGCGTGGTTCGGCGTGTCTGGCCCGCTGTCTTTCGGCGTGTCCAACCGGGCATGCCAGCCCACCAGGAAGAGCGCCCCGAGCAGCACCACCGAGAAGAGGGACATCGAGATCCCGTGCAGGCGGCGGTAGGCCGCGGCCGCCTCGACGTTGCCGTCGGGCCCGAAGGCCGCGTTGCGCAGGTCGGCCAGCTGGGGGGTCACCCCGTACTCGCTCGCCAGCGTGAGGGCCGCCAACACGAGGGGCAGGCCGATCGCCACCTTGCCCCGGCCGAGGCCGGCGCCGAGGGCCGCCACGATCACCGCGGCCACCGCCCCCGACACGTGGAGCAGGGCCAATGAGGGGCTCACCAGGCTGCCCGCCACTTCCGCGGAGGGCAGCACCCGGAACGCCAGCGGCGCCACCACCAGGGCGAAGCACAACCACGACCCCACCCACGCGGAGAGTGCGAGCCAGAGCCCGGTGCGGGCGGCGACGGCGCCAGGGGGGCGGGAAGAACCGGCGAGGGATTGGACGTCGCTCACGCCGCGAGTCTGGGGGACGCGGGGTCTCACAGCAATGAGGGCGTTCGCGACGAGCGCCTCGGCTAGCGCGCCAGTGCGACCAGGCCGCTCGGCGCGTCGGGCGGCGACATCACCCAGGCGCGTCCCGCCCGCACGCACGCGAGCCCGACCGGGTCGGCTTCCACCGCGGGCACCCGCGCGGCGCCGAGGGTGCGGCGCAGGGTTTCGACGCCGGCGACGGCCGCCACGTCGGCGAAGCGACAGCCCACCGCGTCGCCACCGGCGGCGCGGTACGCCTGCCAGCCCGCGTCGATGATGGCAGCGGCACCGGCGAGGTCGTTGCGCGCGATGCCGTCGATTGCGAGGTGCGCGAAGAAGAGGCCGAGATCGAAGGCGGCCGCACCGGCGTGTGCCATCTCGGGGTCGAGCAGGCGCGCACCGGATTCAGGAATCAGGACGTTCGTCGGCTGCACATCGCCGTGCACCAGCACCGGTCCGCGTCGTCGGCACGCCGCGAACACCTCGGCGAGCCGCGCGCCGAAGGCGGCATCCGCCTGCAACGCCTGGGCAGCTTCGCTCAGCGCGTCCGAGAGCGGGAAGTCGTTGGGCTCGAAGGGCAGGGTGAAGATGTGGGCCAGGTGCAGTCCGAGCACCCCTTCGCCGGCCTCCCCATCCGGAAACGCGGCGAGCTCCGCGTGTTCGAAGCTGCCCGCGTGCACCCGACCGAGGAAGGTCGCGATGCGCTCGACCGCCGGTCGTAGGTCGTGCCCTTCGGCGAGCGCGACATCGAAGCGCAGCGCGTCGCCCAGGTCTTCGAGCACCAGCAGGTGGTTCGCCGCATCCAGCTGGATCACCTGGGGACAGACCCCATCCGGGTCGCGCGCGGCGGCGGCTTCGAAGTAGCGCGCCTCGTGGAGCAGTCGGCCCGGGTCGGCCTCGTACTCGGGGAACTTCGCCAGGGTGGGGCCGGCCTGCTTCACCACCCAGGAGCGCCCGCCGTCCTCGACCCGGCGCACCCAGTTGATGTTGCCGTCGCCCGCCGACGAGAGCCGCGCGGAGGGGCCCAGGGGCAGGCCGAGGCCACGTAAGTGCTCGAGAATGCTCGATTCTTTCAGCACTTTCTGCCGCTCCGCGAAAGTGCATAGAACCCGCAAAAAAACCTCAAGGCCCGGCAACCCCGCGACGAAGAGTGAAGTGTTCGAGCCAAACCAGGGGGGGGTGAGGTTCGGACGCTTCGCCCCGGCCCACGAGAGTGGGTCCGGGGCGAACTGCATTGGGGCTTCGAGATCGATCGCCCCAGCGCGCCACGCGGGGCCGGCCCACCGCCACTCAGGCTTCCGGTGCCAGCGGCTCCAGCGTCAGCGGGTCGAGCTTCTCACCCTGGAGTGAGCGCGCGTCCGCGGTGGAGCTTTGCTCGCTGTGGCAGGCGGCCTGCTCGCCGCGGCCCGCACCCATCGCGCGCCGGGTCTTTCCGGCCAGGCGGTGGAGCTCTTCGGGCGAGAGCACGCCGCGCTTCTCGAGGATCTCGCGCTGCTCGTCCGAGAGCGCGCTCGACACCTTCGGCAGCTCCCAGGCGTAGCTCTCGTCCTTCCCCGACACGAACTCGGTGATCTCCTTGCTGATCCGCACCGAGCACCAGTCGTGGCCGCACATCGCGCAGAAGTCGGTGTCCACGTCGAGGTCTTCGTCGTGGTAAGCGCGTGCCGTGTCCGGGTCGAAGGAGAGTTCGAAGTGCTTCTCCCAGTTGAGTGCGGCCCGGGCCTTGGTGAGCTCGTCGTCGCGGTCGCGGGTGCCCGGGATGCCGAGCGCCACGTCCGCCGCGTGGGCCGCGATCTTGTAGGCGATCGAGCCCTGCTTCACGTCGTCCTTCTTCGGGAGTCCGAGGTGCTCCTTCGGCGTCACGTAGCAGAGCATCGACGCACCGTGGTAGGCCGCCGACGTCGCGCCGATGCAGCTCGTGATGTGGTCGTAGCCCGGGAAGATGTCGGTGACGAGGGGCCCCAACACGTAGAACGGCGCGCCGTGGCACAGCCGGCGCTGCAGCTTCATGTTGAACTCGATCTGATCGAAGGGCACGTGGCCCGGGCCCTCGATCATTACCTGGCAGCCGTGGCGCCAGGCGCGCTCGGTGAGCTCGCCCAGCGTCTCGAGCTCGGCGAGTTGGGCGCGGTCGGTGGCGTCGGCCAGGCCGCCCGGGCGCAGGCCGTCGCCGATCGAGAAGGTCACGTCCCAGCGCCGCACGACTTCGCAGATGTCGTCCCAGATCGAGTACATCAGGTTCTGCTGGCCGTGGTGGAGCATCCACTTCGCCAGCAGCGAGCCGCCGCGGCTGACGATGCCGATCAGGCGTTCCTTCACGAAGGGCAGGTGCTCGCGGAGCACGCCTGCGTGGATCGTGAAGTAGTCGACGCCCTGGCGAGCCTGGTGCTCGAGGGTGGCGAGCACGGTCTCGGCGTCGAGGTCCTCGATCTTCTTGCCGAGGATCATGGAATAGATCGGGACCGTGCCGATCGGAACGGTGCTGTGCTTGACGATCGCCTCGCGCGTGGCGTCGAGGTCGCCGCCGGTGGAGAGGTCCATCACCGTGTCGGCGCCCCAGCGCTCGGCCCAGCGCAGCTTTTCCACCTCGTCGGCGGTGCCGCTCGAGATCGGCGACGCGCCCATGTTTGCGTTGATCTTCGTCTGGCTCGCACGCCCGATCGCCATCGGGTCGAGCTCGTGGGCGAGATGCACCTTGTTGGCGGGGATCACCATGCGGCCGGCGGCGACTTCGTCGCGCACCTGCTCGGCGCTGAGGTGAGGCTCGCGCTCGGCGACGCGTTCCATCTCGGCCGTGATCGTGCCGAGCCGCGCGTGCTCGAGCTGGGTGATCGGCACGAAGCCTTCCGGCGCGTGCCAGCGACCGTCCGAATCCTGCGTCCAGTCGGGCGGCATGAAATCCCACGCGGTGCGCTGCGACGGCGGCGGCATGCCCGGGGTGTCCGGCGAGCTGAACGCGAGTGTGCCGCCCACTTCCGCGGGGTTGGCGAAGCTCCCCGGCGTGGTCCCCTGCGCTTCGCTCGAGGGGTTTCCCCCGAGCTTGGGGAGCGTGTAGCGCGAAGACTGGGTCGGATCGCTCATGGCGGACTCCTGGCGCTGTGCACGGAGGTGCCCAGCTGCGTACGTCGGCGGCGTGCTGCGGAGTCCGAGGGCGCGTGGCCGCGTCCGGGAAGCCGTTCCCTACGCTCGTGTGAACGAGGTCAGGTTCGAAGGGTGTGCTCTCAGGCGCAGCCGTTTCGCGTCGGCTGTTCGCCACCCCCAGGCTCCGTCGAGTCCTCACCCTAACATCGGGGCTCGGGTGCAACAAACGGATCTTCTCCGCGCGTTCGCTACGTTGCCGACGTGCTGAGGGTGAGACCGGGAGAGGCCGCCAGGCGTCGAGGCGCGATGCGCTGGGCCGCCGCGTGCGCCATCGCCGTCCTGGCCCTCGCCTGCGACCGCAACCTCGAGCCCTTCGATCCCGACGAGCCGACGGTCGAGCCCGACCTCTCCAAGATCTTCCCCGAAGGTGCCGATCGGGCCCAGCAGCAGGCGCCCGGCCTGCCGCCGGCGCCGAGCGAGGGGGGGCCGTCCCCCGCACTCCCCGAAGCCGTGGCAGATGCCGGCGCCTCGCGCGGCTCCGATGGCCCGCCCATCGAAGGCAGCGTCGTGCTCGCTCCGGAGGTCGCGGATGACGCGAACCCGCGTGCCATCCTCTTCATCATTGCGCGCCGCGGTGGGGGAGGCCCGCCGCTCGCGGTGAAGCGCATCCCGCGCCCGAGCTTCCCGGTCTCGTTCCAGCTCGGGCCGGAAGACAAGATGATCCAGCAGATGCCCTTCGTCGGGCCGATCACCTTGACCGCGCGCCTCGACGCGGACGGCAACGCCACCAGCCGGGAGCCCGGCGACCTGATGGGCAGTGGCGTAGACGGCCCGGTCGACACCGGTGCAACGGGCGTCGTGATCCGGCTGGATACGAAGCTGCCCTAGCGCCCCTCGCTCGGCGGTGGTCGCTCGGTCCGGCTAGCGCCGCCGCCGCGCCATCGCGAACACGAGCACGCCGCCCGCGAGCAGCAGCCACGCGCGGCCAGGCTCGGGCAGCGAGATGATCTCGACGTCGTCGTCCTGCATCTGAGTCTGGGTGCCCGCGCGCCGCGCCGCCCAGGAGTCTTCGGCTTCGGCGACGGCATCGCACGACATGTTGATCGGCGGGGGGCCGACGATTCCGAGCTGAGCGACCAACCGACCGTTTGCAGGGTCGCACGGGACAGTTGGCGGCCCCGTCGCACCGGCTCCCGTGCAGATCGGGTCCAGGAGGATGGGCACGAAGGAGCCGGGCAGGGACCGCGTCGTGTCCTCGATGAAGGCGGTGAACGTGTCGTTCGTGAGGCCGAAGAGCGGTGTCTCGCGCACGCAGCCGTAGCCGCCCGGCGGATCCACGGGCAGGCTCATCAACGGGAAGTCGCTGAAGACCTGGTTCACTGGCAGCTGCAGCGTCAGGATCGCGTCGAAGATCGGCAGGGCCGCGATCGCATCGGCTACGGGCAGGCTCGCATCGATCACGCGCCCGAAGGCGGTGAAGCCCACGCCGTCGGTCGAGTCGAGGAACAGGTTGTCGACCAGGTTCACGAACCACTGGCTCGTGGCGCTGTCGGGCTGTCCGCCCAGCCGCGCCATGGCGATCGTGCCGCGCGTGTTCGAGAGGCAGGGTTCGTTGGCGATCGGCGGGTCGGTAGGAATGCCAGCGTAGATGGGGCCGACGTCGCGGAAGCCACCGGTCTGGATCACGAACCCGGGCACGCTGCGGTGGAAGACGACGTTGTCGTAGTCGCCGTCGTTCATGTAGTTCAAGAAGTTCTGGACGGTGTTGGGCGCGGTGTTCGGATACAGCTCGAGCGTCATCAGGCCCATGTTCGTGTTGACCTGAACGTAGACGGCCCCGCTCAGGTCAGGGACACACCCCGCGATCTGCGCGTGCGTCGTCGCCGGTAGCGCCCAGAGCGCCGCACAGGCGAGCCACGCCAGCGCCCGCAGCCTCGATTCCCGAATCCGCATGAGAGCCTCCGCAAGGATCGACCAGACTACCACCCGGCCGCGTCTTCGCGGAAGCCGCCCGCGACGCCTCGCCCGGACGCAAGCGATGCGCAACGCGGACCGGGCGGTTGCGGGCCAGGGGCGGACCGACCGGGCTACGGGCCTTTGCGCCGCGCCGCCTGGCGGACGAACGCCATGCGGTCCTGGCCCCAATAGAGCTTGCGGCCGACGACGAAGGAAGGCACCCCGAAGATGCCGTCGCGCTCGACGCCCCGCGCCCAGCCATCGCCCACCTCCCGGCGCAGGTCCGGGTCGTGCGCCCACGCCAGCGTGGCTTCCGGGTCGCAGCGCGCCCGGCGCGACGCGTCGGCGAGCACCTTGTCCTCGCCGAGGTCGAGGCCCTGTTGGAAGCGCTGTCGGAACAGCTGCCGAACCAGCTCCAGCCCCTTCCCGGCACGCAGGGCGCCGAGGGCAGCTGCGTGGCTGGGCAACCAGTCACAGTCGCCCTGCGAGGGGAAGGTGACGGTCAGCCCTTCCTTGCGCGCGATGCGGCGTACGTCCTGCGCGAGGTAGGCGACCTTCTGCGGCAGGAGCGACGGGTCGTTCGGGAACTGCTCCGGCGTCGGGAAGACTGGGATGCAGTCGAGCGCGACGCCGAGGTCGCCGAGTTCTTCCTCGATGCGTTCGGCGGCGAGCCAGGCGTAGGGGCTGCGAAAACTAAAGTAGAAGCGGATCGCGTCCGCGTCGTCGGTGTCCACCCTCGTCTCCGGTTCCCCGCCTCACTTCCGAGTATGCACGAGGCACGGCGCCTCTCCCAACCCCCAAACCCCCCACACAAGAGCGACTGCCGTCTTCGGAGGGTGTTCGGTTCGTTTCGTGGCTTCGCGGCGGACGTGTCCCCGCGCGTCATGGCTCGCTGCGCGCTCGGCGCCATTCCTCGCTCCCCGGCCCGACGCTCCATCGCGTCGTCCACGACTTCGCCTCGGGCTGCGCGTGACTTCCGCGCGGGGACACGTCCGCCGCTCGTGCCGTGCGGTTCCGCGGCTCCGCCGCGGGCGCGTTGGCGGCGGGCGCGCGGCTGGGGCGGTTCCCGAAGCGAAACTCAGCGCAGCCCGAGACGAGGGGGCCACCGACGACACGGAACGTCGATCGGGGAGAGGGGTGGGAACGCCCGGAGGCTCGCGGCGAGCCATTTCGCGGAGGGAAGCCGCCCCAGCTGGGCGCTGCCCGGCGTCGCCACGCTCGAAGCTCGCGCGGCGACGCTAGAACAGGTCGAGGGACTCGACGGCGTTCTTGGTGCCCGAGACGACCAGGCGGTCGCCCTCGTGAATGATGTCATCGGCCACCGGGACGCGGATCGGCGGTCGGCCATCGTCGGTGTTGCGCTTGCGCTGGAGCACGATGTGCACGCCGGTCGTGGCCGCGATGTCGGCGTCGCGGATCGAACGCCCGAAGAAGCGCGGCGGCGCCAGGATCTCCTGGACGACGTAGCCGCCGCCGAGCGCCACCTGCTGCCCCTTGCTCGCCACGAGCATCTGGTCCGACACGCTGCCGGCGAGGTCGCGCCGTAGCACCTCTTCGTTGTAGGCCTGCATCACGTCGCGCTTGTGCACGCTGCCGATCACCGTCGCGCTCTCGTGCACGCCCACCACGGCTACCTCTTCGGCGTGAGTGCCGCTGAAGACCTGCATCACCAGGTGGAGGTCGTCGGCGTCCGTCACCGTCGGCGGGCTCGGGTCGGCGAGGTCTCCCGCGACGACGATCGGACGCAGCGCCTCCTGCTCGGTGAGCATGCGCGTGAAGTCGCGCAGGTGGAAGGTGCCCACCAGGCGCTCCATGCGGTCGACCACGAAGAAGTCGGTGTGCTCGCTGCCGAGCACGCGATCGATCACCTCTTCGAAGCCCGCGTCTGCCCGAATCACCTCGGGGCTGCGGTCCATCACCTGATGGACGAAGAGACTGCGCAAGACATTGCTTGGCTCCTCTTCGAAGAGATCGATCCCGCGCCGCCGGAGCTTCATGGTGTAGATCGAGTCGCGGTGCAGGTAGGTGGTCACCAGGGTGCTCACCACGCACGCCGCCATCAGCGGCGGAATGATCGTGATGGTCTGGGTGAGCTCGAAGATCATGATGATCGCCGTGATCGGCGCGTGGGTGGTCGCGGCCACCACGGCGCCCATCGTCACGAGCGCATAGGCCCCCGACGATGCGGTGGCGTCCGGGAACCACTGATGCACGAAGGTGCCCAGGAAGCCGCCGGTCATCGCACCCAGGAAGAGAGAGGGCGCGAACACACCGCCCGAGCCGCCCGACCCGATCGTGATCGAGGTGGCCAGGATCTTGATGACGATGAGCGTGCCGAGCAGCAGCGCCGGCAGTTCGCTCGTGAGCGCGGCACCGATCGTGCTGTAGCCGACGCCGAAGATGTTCGGGAAGAAGATGCCGATCGTCCCGACCAGCGCGCCGCCGACCATCGCGCGTGCCCACTCGGGGACGGGCACCTTCTCGAAGACGTCCTCGGTGCGGTAGAGCGTGAACATGAAGCCCAGCGCTACGAAGCCCGCAACGAAGCCGGCGCCCATGTAGGGGACCAGCTCGAAGGGACTCACGAGCTCGTAGGAAGGCACCGGGAACGCGGGGTGGTTCCCCAGGAAGAAGCGCGAGACGACCGTCGCGACCACCGACGAGATCACGATCGGCGAGAGCTGGGCAACCGCGAAGTTGCCGACCACCACTTCGGCGGCGAAGAGCGCGCCCGCGATGGGCGCGTTGAAGGTGGCCGACACGCCGGCGGCCGCGCCGCAGCCGACGATCGTGCGCAGCTGAGCGGGCGGCAGCTTCAAGAGCTGCCCAATCGAAGAGCCCAGCGCCGAGCCGATCTGCACGATCGGACCTTCGCGTCCCACCGAGCCGCCGGAACCGATCGAGATCGCCGATGCGAGCGCCTTCACTCCGACGACCCGCGGCCGCATGATCCCGCCGCGCAGCGCCACCGCGGCCATCACCTCGGGCACGCCGTGGCCCTTCGCCTCTCGCGCGAAGAAGTAGATCAGCGGCCCGACGATCAAGCCGCCGATCGCGGGTAGCGCGACGCTCCAGTACCAGGGCAGCCGACGCGCGACTTCCAGCGGGTCCTGGGCTTCTGCGAGGACGCCCTCTTCGAACAGGGCGGTGATGCCGTCGCTGCCCTCGAAGAAGAGGGCCTGTACGAAGCGGATCAGGAAACGGAAGACGACGGCGCCGAGCGCGCCGGTGAGGCCCACGCCCACCGCCACGAGCACCATGTACAGATGCCCCCCGGAGCGTGCGGAGGGGCTCTGTCCGACCGGCGCGGCGATGGCGCACCTCGAAGCGGGGGGTGGTGGAGGACGGCGGGGTCGGGGCCGTGGGCCGAAGGCGACCACGCGCGGCGGATGCTAGTCGATCGCTCGCGCTTCGTCGCGGCCCGGGCGCGCGATCCGGGCGCCACTTGACAGTGCCGCGCCGTCGATCGACACTGCGCGCGATGCGTTTCCGCGCCACCGCTCCGACGATCACCACGAAGACTGCGACGAAGCCGCAGACGACGACGGAGACCCCCGTCTAGCCCTGGCCGGAAGCCACGAGTTCTCACGAACGCCCTTCCGGCCCCGCCCGGAGGGGCGTTCGGTTTTTGGGGGGCAGGGCGTACGAGCGTTCAGGGGAGGTCGAGAAACCCGACCCCCCATCACCCCAACCCTTCGAACCTCCAGATCACCACCATCCCACGGGATCGGGCTTCGGCCCGGCCCTCGACCTGCCGAGAACCACCCCAGGAGTCCACCATGTCCGTTCCCTTCCCCGACCTGCGCAACCGAGACCTCACCGTGGCCGTCGTCGGCGCCACGGGTGCCGTCGGCGAAGTGCTCCTCGACATCCTCGCCAAGCGCGACTTCCCGATCGGCGAGCTGCGCCCGCTGGCCAGCGGTCGCTCGGCCGGCTCGAAGGTGGCCTTCCGCGGCGAGCAGGTGGAGGTGGCCGAGGCGAAGCCCGAAGCCTTCGAAGGCGCGGACCTGGTCTTCTTCGCCGCCACTGGCGGCCTCTCGAAGACCCTCGCGCCCGAAGCGGCGAAGCGGGGGGCCATCGCCATCGACAAGTCGAGCACCTGGCGGATGGATCCGACGGTTCCCCTGGTGGTGCCCGAGATCAACGCCGATGCCCTCGACGGGCACCAGGGCATCGTCTCGTGCCCCAACTGCACCACGATCGGCTTCGTGATGGCCCTCGAACCCCTGCGTCGCGCTGCCGGCCTGAAGGAAGTCGTCGTGACCACCCTGCAGGCCGTGTCGGGTGCGGGTCGCGACGGCATCGACGAGCTCGAGGCCCAGCAGGCCGCCCTGGCGGGCGGCGGTACGCCCGAGGCGAGCATCTTCGCGGCCCCGATCGCGAACAACGTCGTGCCGCTCTGCGAGAACTTCCGCGACGACGCCTTCTCCACCGAGGAGGTGAAGCTCCTCTTCGAGACCCGCAAGATCCTGTCCGAGCCCGATCTCTCGGTGACCATGACCTGCGTGCGCGTGCCGGTGCCGGTGGGCCACGCCGCGTCCGTGCTCGTGGAGACCGAGCACGTGCTGGCGCCGGAAGCCGCGCGGGCCGCGCTCGCCGAGTTCCCGGGTGTCGAGGTGGTCGACGACCCGGACGCGCGCGTCTTCCCGACGCCCGCCGACGTCGTGGGCCGCGACGAGGTGCTGGTGGGTCGTGTGCGCAAGGACCTCGAGAGCGATCGCCTCTGGCTCTGGCAGGTGTCGGACAACCTGCGCAAGGGCGCGGCCACCAACGCGGTGCAGATCGCCGAGGCGCTGCGGCTGCGGCCGCCGGTGGTGCGCCGCTAGCGCTCCCAGCGGTTCGAAAACTGCGCGGGTGTGAAGCGCTTCATCGGGGTCCCCGGATCGAACGCCGATCCTTTGGCCCATGGAGTCGCGCGCGCGAGACCCGTTCCGGAGCGTCCCCGCCCAGCGGTCGCAGGACCGCGCGCGCCTGACGGGAGCGTTCGCGGCCTTCTCGATCGCAGAAGGTGCGATCTGGATTGCGCTGCTCGTGTACGCGTACGAGCGCGGCGGGGTGGCCGAAGCCAGCGCGCTCGCGATCCTGCTGCTGGCGCCCAGCGCCGTGCTCGCGCCCGCGTTCGGGGCGCTCGCGAGTCGGTCCGGGCCCGTCCTGCGCCGAGCGCTGGGCCTCCAGGCCGGGCTGGCCGCAGGCGTCGGCGCCGTGTTGGCGGGCTTTGGAGACGGGCTCTGGCCCTATGCCGGGGCCGCGCTCCTGTGCGCTTCCCTCTCGGCGACGCGCCCGATCGTGTCCACGCTGCTGCCGGTCGTGTCGGGACCGGCTCCGCAGCTATCGAGGGCCAACGCGATGATCGTCCTCTTCGAAGGGGTCGGCGATCTCGCGGGGCCCCTCCTCGCCGCGCTCGTACTCGGCGCGGCCGGGCCGGCGGCCGTGCTCTACGTGGCGTCGGTCCTGCTGGCCGTCGCCGCCTGGACGACCCGCGCAGCGCACGTGCCCGATCACTCGGACGCTGGCATCACGCCCGCCCCTTCGCCCCTCGCACTCACACCCGACCGCTGGCTCCTCGTGACCTGTCTCGCGCTGCCCACCCTTTTGTTCGGCGCGGTCGAGCTGCTGGCACCGGCCATCGGCGCCGAGATGCTCGGCGTGACCGGGCAGGTGGCGGGCTACCTCGTGGCGATGCTGGGCTGCGGCGGCGTGGCGGGTGCCTTGCTCGCGCGCACGGTCGGTACGCGTTCGGACCTGGTGCGGCGTCACGGCGTGGCGACGCTGGTTTCGGCCGCCGCGTTCTTCGGCATCGGCGCCAGCTACGACGTATGGACCACTCTGTTCTTGCTCTTCCTCTGCGGCGTCGCGAACGGCTACGCCTGGGTGGTCGGGATGTCGCTCGTGCAACGGGTCGCCACCAACGCCGAGCGCGGGTTTCTGTTCGGGATGCTCGAGAGCGGGGAGGCGATCGGACTGGCCCTCGTCACCCTCGGCATCGCGGCGGTGACCGTGGGGCTCGGTGTTCGGGGAACCTTCGCGATCTTCGGCATGTGCATCGCCTGCATCGTGCTCGTCTCGCAGCTGCGACTGCGCGGGATCGGGAAGCTGGCGACGCTCCCGAGCTGGGCGGCGCGCTAGGCTTCGCCGCCATGAGCGGACCCAAGCCGTGGCGAGTGCACCGTGTCGAAACGATCCAGGAGTGTCGCGTCTTCTCGGTGACGCGGATGGACACGCGCTCGCCGCGCACCGGTGACGATCACCACTTCTTCGGCATCCAGAGCACCGACTGGGTGAATGTCCTGCCCATGACGCCCGAGGGCGAAGTCGTGCTGGTGCGCCAGTATCGTCACGGCTCGGGCACGATCACCCTCGAGACGCCCGGCGGCATGGTCGACCCGGGTGAGGCGCCCGCCGAGGCGGCTGCCCGGGAGCTCCTCGAGGAGACCGGCTACCAGCCCGACGCACTGATTCCGTTGGGTCACATCAACCCGAACCCGGCGCTCTTCGACAACCGGCTCCACGGATTCCTGGCGAAGGATGCGCGCCGCGTCGCCGAGGTGCGCAACGAAAGCACCGAAGAGACTCACGTAGAACTCCTGCCCTGGGAGGAGCTGCGGGCCCAGATCCGCGCGGGAAAGATCGACCACGCGTTGGTGGCGACCGTCGTCTACCTCTACGAGCTGTGGCGGAGTGAGGGCTAGGGCCTCGCGCCGCCCAGCCCCGACTCTGGCTCGACCTCCTCCGGTTCAACCCGGCTCGATACCCTCCGGCGCAATCCGACTGGGCGGCGGTAGCAGCCAGGGCAACAGCGCCAACAGCAAGAGCAGCCCGACGCCGCTGATCTGGTAGGGAAGGTCGGTGCCCGCCCAATCGAGCAGCGCGCCGGCGCCGAGATTCGAGAGCAGGCCACCGACGCTGACGCCGACCAGCGCCAGCAGGTTCTGACCGGTCGAGCGCAGCGCATCGGGGACGACGGCTTCCACGTAGAGCGGCGCGCCGATCACGATCCCCGCGACCGTCACACCGTGCAGCGCCTGCACCGGCGTCACCCACCACGACTCGGGTGCGAAGCCGCACACGAGCCAGCGCACCGCTGCCGCGCCGACGCCCACGGCCAACACGCCGCGCGCGCCGAGCCGTTCGAGGGTCACGCCCGAGTAGAGGATCAGCGGCACCTCGAGCACGAGCATCCACACCCACAGCGTGCTGACCGTGTCGAGGCTGCCGCCGTGGGCGCGCACGAAGAGCGGGAAGATCCCCATGGGTCCCTGCATGAAGAGATAGGCGAGAAAGCCGAACGCCAGCACGCGCAAGAAAGGCCAGTGGCGCAGCAGGGAGCGCCACTCGTGCTTCTCGGCGCGCACCGCGAGCGCCTCCTTGCGGGGCAGCGTCAGCGCCACGAGGCCCGCGATGACGACGGCGATCGCAGCCGCCGGAAACATGACGCGCAGCGCGGGCTCCGATGGACCGTCCGCGACGGGCGCGAGCCCACGGCTCGCTTCGATGGCATCCAAGAGATAGGGGAAACCGACGACGAGCAGGCCGAAGCCGATGGTCCCCGCCGTGCGACACAGACCGAAGGCGTGCTTGTGGAGATCCTGGGTGAGCGCGAAGGTCACCGACATCGCGGTAGGAATCAGCGGCGTCGAGAAGAACGCGAGCAGGGTCGTCAGCAGCAGAACACCCGCGAAGCCCTCGCCGAAGGCCAGGGCGGTGTGACCCAACCCCGTCCCGATCGCGAGCAGGGCCAGCATGCCCACGCGGTTCCCCGAGCGGTCGGCCAGCATGCCGAAGAAGGGTTGGGCCGCGATCGCGACCAGCGGCGGGGCCGCGAGCACCATGCCCACCTGCCAACCCGAGAGGGCGAGGTTCTCGCGCAGGTAGAGGCTGAAGAACGGAAAGAAGAGTCCCAGGCTGCCCAGCGCGAAGAACCAGAACACGGACATCCCGACGGTGCCCGTGCGCGACGCGGCGTCGCGGCTCATTCGTCGGTGGCGTCCACTCGATCGAGCAGTAGCGAGACCAGACGGGGGTCGAAACCGAAGGGTTCGGCCAGGCGGATCGCCACGTTCGGGTGCGCCCGGCGCGCGGCGTCGGCCAGCTCGGGCATGTCGCGCTGGGTGTGGCGACCCGGTCCGAGGAAATAGGGGAACACGACCACCTCGGAGGCGCCGGCTTCCACGCAGCGGGCCACGCCGGCGAGGACGTCAGGCTGGGCGATCTCCATGTGCGCCGCCTCGACGATCACGCCCGGGCGCGCGTCGCGGACCGCCTCGGCGACCCGCTCGAGCGCGCGGTTCGCCTCTTCTCGTCGGCTGCCGTGATCGACCAGCAGGATCGCCTTCACCCGAGCGTCCTCGCTTCGCGGTCGGGCCCTGCCGCCGGGCCGAGTTCGGCCCGTCGGGCGACAACCCGTCGTCTGGTGCCTACCAATAGGGCGCCGAGATCCGCAGATCGCCCGCGACGCGCAGACGACAGGCGAGCCGTAGGTTCGGGTCGATGCGGTTGCGTTCCCGCGTGCGCTCTTCGGCCGCATCGGCCTGCGGCAGCGATTCACCGCCCGCCAGGATCTCGACACCGCAGCGACCGCAGAGGCCTTCCTGTCCGCAGGCACGGGCGAGGGGCAGGCCCGCTTCGCGCACCGCTTCGGAGAGCCGTGTGCCCGACGGCACCCGGATCGCGCGGCCCAGCTTCGGGAAGGAAACCTCGAAATCCATCGCCGCAGCGTAGGGCGAGGGTGGGGGGCGTGCAAAACGCGCGCGGCCTTCGCTGCCACCGGGCCCGTCGGAACCCGTATACTCCGGCCCATGCCCACCGCCGGAATCCTCGTCATCGGCAACGAGATCCTCTCCGGGAAGGTCGTCGATACCAACTCACCGTATCTGTGCCGCGAGTTGCGGGCGCTGGGCGTCGACGTCGAACGCATCATCACGATCCCCGACGAGATCGACGTGATCGCGAAGTACGTGAAGGAGCTCTCCGACGCGTACGACTTCGTGTTCACCTCGGGCGGCATCGGCCCGACCCACGACGATCTCACCATCGAGGGAGTGGCCGCGGCCTTCGGTCGCAAGGTGGAGCACAGCGATTCGATCGCGGCACGCATCGAACGCGCGATGGGCGAGAAGCCGAACGCCAGTCAGCTCAAGATGGCGCAGATCCCGGCCGGCGCGAACCTGCTCGACTCGGGCGACTTGTGGTTCCCGCTGGTGGTCGTCGACAACGTCTACATCTTCCCGGGGATTCCCGAGCTTCTCCGCAAGAAGTTCGAGTCGGCGCGCAGTCGTTTCCGCGGTGTCCCCTTCGTGTTGAAGCGCGTGTACGTGCGCCAGATGGAGAGCGAGATCGCCGAGGATCTCCACGATCTGTTGAAGGAGTTTCCCGAACTCCATCTCGGCTCCTATCCGCGCATCCAGGAAGAGAGCTTCCGCGTCATGCTCACCCTCGAGTCCCGCGACGCCGGCTACGTGCAGCGCGCGCTCGACTCGCTGCTCGGACGGTTGCCCGAGAGCGCCATCCATCGGGTGGAGTGACGGACCCGGCTGCCAGCGAGATCGCGGCGCGTTGGGGCGCCTACCTCCATCCGGCCTGGATGGTGATCGCGCTGGGCGGATGCGTCGCTGCACTGCGCATCGGCCTCGGCTTGCGGCGGGCGTATCAGAAGCGCACGGCCCCGCCTCAGGGAGCGCGCGCGTTGCATCTGCGGATCGCGAAGCCCGCGGTGGTGGCGGTGCTGATCGGTGCGATCGGCGGTCCGCTGTCGGTATGGCTCTTCCGTGACTGGACGCCGATGAGCACCTTCCACGCCGTGCTCGGCGGTACGACCGCGGTGCTCTTCGGCGGCGCGGCGCTCCAGGGGCGCCGGCTCGAGCAGGGCGATCGCAGCGCACGAAACGCCCACGCCTGGCTCGGGGGGGGTGCCGTCGTACTGGGGCTCGCCGCGGCGATCGCCGGCTTCGTGCTCTTGCCCTAGCGGTCGGCGAGCTGGGCCCGCAGCAGGGGCGTCGCGGCCGCCGCGATCGCTTCTCCGGCCAGCGCATGCCCCTCGGCGTTCGGGTGCCAGGGATCGAACCACCCCTCGACCTCCTGGCGGACCGCTTCCTTCCCGTGCGCCGCGTAGATCGGCAGCAGGTCGACGACCGCGAGTCCGGCAGCCTCGGCTTGTGCGGCGAGCGACGCGTGAAGCTCCGCGAAGGACGAGTCCACGAGCTCGCGGTCGGCTTCGAGCACCGGGTGAATCACGAAAAGGGTGGGGGTGGCGTGCTGGGCAGCGAGTTCGCCGATTCGCGCGATCGACGCGGCGACCTCGTCGGCGTACGCGCAATGGATCAGCCGATGGAACTCGTCGTCGCAGCCGCGCGCCGCCCACCGCTCGCGCAACTTGAAGTGGAGTCGCTCGAGGGCGTGCCAGACGTGGACCCGGGGCCGCACGTAGAAGCGACCCAGGCGTCCGTTGGCGTTGTGGTGCACCGGGTCCGCCGGATCGTTGAGGACGTAGCTCCATACGACCAGATCGGGCGCGTAGCGGTACGCCTCGGTCTCCAACAGGAACAGCTCTTGCGAGGTCGAGTAGCCCGTGCGCGCCAGGTTGACGGCTTCCGCCGCGACGCCCGCGCGCGCCAGGGCATCGACGGTGGCCTGGTCGAAGCGCTCGGCCACCTCGACGCCCGAGCCGACGGCCACCGAGTCGCCGAGCACGACCAGGCGTTGCCGGCCTTCGGGCTTCTCCAGCGTTCGCTCGCGGTCCCGATAACCGGCGGCGTTGTGGCCGCAGCGGTTCGGCGCGTAGCGATAGATGAGGTCCGTGTCGGCCTCGGTGCAGAGCTCGCGCGTCGGGTCGCGCGCGAGGATGCGGTCCAGGCGCCGCGCATACTGCACCCGCAGCACCACTTCGGCGATGCTCGTCACCACCAGCAGAGAGATGAGGGCCAGCAGCGGGCCGCCGATCCAGGCGAGGTTGCGGCGGTCGGGCTGCGCCATGCGGGTCAGCCTACCCCCGCGCGGCGCGCCCTGCCCGCAGTGCACGCGGCTCTGCGCCCCCGGACTCCCCGATTTTCCGAGTCCCTGATTTCCGGACCCTTTCACTCCCTGCGGCGCACGGCGCGGCACAAGCTTCTGGGCGTCGGGTCTCCGCGCGCATAGACTGTGCGCAACCCGAGGTTCCCATGAAGACACTCGTCGACGTCGAGAAGGGCGAGATCCACAACATGGATCCCGAGTTCGCGCGTTGCCCCCATGCGGCCTACGCCCAGGTGCGCGAGCAGTGCCCCGTCGGTCGGTCGTCGTTCAACGGCGCGGTGATTCTGGCGCGTTACGAAGACGTGGCCTGGGCGCTACGCCAACCGGAGCTCTTCTCGTCGAAGATGGACTTCAAGGTGCTGCTCGGAAACGAGCGCCCCATGATTCCGCAGCAGGTCGATCCACCCGAGCAGACCCGCTACCGCCGGCTGCTCGACCCTCACTTCTCCCGCAAGAAGATGGAGAAGCTCGCCCCGCAGATCCGTGATCACGCCAATCAATTGATCGACGGCTTCATCGACGACGGTGGCTGCGAGTTCGACGCAGCCTTCGCCATCCCGCTGCCGTGCACCGCGTTCCTCGCGCTCTTTGGTCTGCCCGCGTCCGAGCTCCAGAGCTTCCTCGAGATGAAGGACGGCATCATCCGGCCCCAGAATCTCGTGCCCGAGGGCGGCGATACCTCCTTCGAGGCCATGACCGAAGCGCGTCGCGCGACGGGCCGCCGCATCTACGCCTACTTCCAGGACGAGATCGAGACGCGTCGCAGGCGTCCCGGAGACGGGCTCCTCGAGCAGCTGCTGGTCGCCGAGATCGAGGGCGAGAAGCTCGACGAGAACGAGATCCTCGACATCTGCTTCCTGCTGCTCCTGGCCGGGCTCGACACGGTCACCGCGACCCTCGGCTGCAACATCGCGTACCTGGCGGCAAACCCGGAAGAGCGCCGCCTCCTGGCCCAGGACACGCCGGTCGTGCCCGGCGCGGTCGAAGAGCTGCTGCGGTGGGAGACGCCGGTGACGAGCGTCCCCCGCATCGCCACCCAGGACGTCGCCGTCGGCGACGTCACGATCCGCGAGGGCGAGCTCGTGAGCCTGATGCTCGGCGCCGCGAACACCGACGGCGCGCACTTCAGCGAGGCGGACACCGTCGATTTCGGCCGCGAGCGGAACCTGCATCTGGCCTTTGGCGGCGGTCCCCACCGCTGCCTCGGATCCCACCTGGCGCGCATGGAGCTGCGCGTCGCGATGGAGGAATGGCATCGCCGCCTGCCCGACTACGAAGTCGCTCCCGGCAAAACGCCGCGCTACTCGCCGGGCATTCGCGAGGTGATGTACCTGCCACTCGTCTGGAACCGCTGAGCGCGGCGTGCAGGCCATGATGCGCGAAGCACGCTGACGATGGCCCCGCGCGTGCGCTTCGATGCGGCCAGATGCGTCGGGCACGGTCGCTGCTACGTGCTGGCGCCCGAGGTCTTCGGCGAAGACGAGGCGGGCCACTGCGTGGTGCTCGAGCCGGCGCCTTCCGGCGCGCTCGTCGACGCGGCGCGACTCGGTGCTTCGAACTGTCCCGAGGACGCCCTCGCCGTCGAAGACGGCGAGGGGTCGGATCCTGCCTAGGCGGCGCGGTAGACCACGCCCTCGGCGGCGAGCTCGAGCTCTTCGAGCGCGCGATCGAACTGGGCGGCGAACTCCCAGGCGTCGGGCACGAGGTCGGGATCGACGAGGATGCCGACATCGATGTGGTCGGTGTAGCTGACCACGGTGACGTTCAGGCCCTGGCCCACGGCCAGGATCGACATCGGCATCATCGACTCGACCCGCGCGCCGTCCAGGTAGAGCGGCGTGGGCGTGGCGCGCACGTTCGATACGACGAAGTTCCCCGGCAGCGGTGCGGAGTCTGCCGCCGAGTAGGCCGCGCGCACCACCAGCTGGGTGAAGGCGGGCGCCATGGACTCGCCGAGTGCCGCGGTCCAGTCGAAGTGGGTACCGTCGGCGACCTCTTCCTTCGCGGCGCGAGCGTTCTCGTGCACGTGGCAGAGTCGCGCGGCCGGATCGGAGACGTCGGTGGCGAGGGGCACGGCCATGCTCGTGATCTGGTTGCCCATGCTGTCGCCCTCGCGGGTCGAGACCGGGCACATCGCCACCAGCGAGGCCTCGGGCTGCTCACCGCGCTCGCGTAGCCAGCGGCTCATCGCCGAGCCGACCAGGGTGAGCACCACGTCGTTCACCGTGACGTCGAAGTGCTTCTTCAGGTCGCGGACGCGCTCGAAGTCGATGCGGGCGGTGGCGAAGCCGCGGCGTCGGCTGATCGGCTCGTTGAAGAAGAGCTTCGGTACTTCGGTCTGCTGGGCGGGGCTGCGTCGCGCGAGCGAACGCACGCCGCGTCCCAGGTGGTCGAAGAATCGACCGGGGCGGCTCGCCGCGTTGCGCAGCGAGCGCGACGCGATCTCCAGCGCGCTCGGCGTGGCCGGTGCGGTTTCGACGTAGGCGTCGGGGACGAAGGGCGTCTCCGACGGCTCGGGGGAGAGGTCGGCCAGCACGGCCATCAGCCCGGCACCGCCGGAGCCGTCCACCAGTGCGTGGTGGGTCTTCATGTACATGCCGATGCGCCCGTCGGCGAGGCCCTCGATGATCCAGATCTCCCAGAGCGGTCGCGTCGGGTCGAGGGGCTGGGCGTGGAGCCGCGCGGTGAGCGCGGCGAGCTGGCGATCGTTCCCCGGCGCGGGGACGGCTGTGCGCACGACGTGGTCGCGCGGGTCGTAGTCCCCGGCCTCGACCCAGTACGGGCGGTCGTGGTCGAAGAGGGTGCGGCGCAGCTTCCAACCGAAGCGCGGCACCAGCGAAAGGCGGCGTGCGACGTGCTCGCGCAGGCGCTCGAAGCCGAACCCGGGGCTGGTGGTCGGGTCGAGCACCATCACGGCGCCCACGTGGCCCGCGGAATTCGAGGTCTCCATCGACAGGAAGATGGCGTCGCCATCGCTGAGCTGATTCACGGTACGTGCCGGCATCGGTCGCGTCCTCTCGGGTGGTGGGTTGTCTTGAAGATAATACAAATTATCTTCAACGCAAGGCTCATTTCTGTCGATTGAAACAAAACTTATCCCTATATAGTACAAGCACTTGGAGGTTCCATCTGCGGATTCGAGAAGGGCGGACTGCCGGCCCCGGGTTCGCTGCGCCGCCTCGCGGCGGCTAGAATCCGCTCATACTGAGAACTCCAGTTACCCCGAGGCGAATCCCTCTTGCCCCGATCCACGAAGAAATCGAACCTCGTCGAAGCCCGCGCCCGCATGTACCGGGAGCTCGTCTTCGACTGCGCCGAGCGTGTCTTCGCCGAAGACGGCTTCGCCGCCAGCTCGATGCAGGACCTCGCCGCCGAGGCCGGGATCTCGCTGAAGACGCTCTACGCCGCCTTCCCCGGAAAGGACGACATCTACCGCGCGATCCTCGCCGAGCGCGGGGCCGGCCTCCTCGCCGAGGTCCGGGCGGCGGCGCAGCAGGAGGGCAACGCCCTCGAGCGTCTTCACGCCGGGATCCGCGGGATCGTGGGCTACCTGATCGAGCACGAGTCCTTCTTCCGGATCCTGCTCCAGGAAGGTCACGCCTGGGGTCTCGACCCCCAGAGCAAGGACGCGAAGGAAGCCTGGAGTGGCGGTCTCCTCTCGGTGCGCGAGCTGATCGAAGACGGGGTGCGCTCCGGCGAGTTCCTGCCCTGCGATCCCGACCTGCTCGCGCCCACCGTGAACGCGGTGCTCCAGGTACAGCTCGCCGGCTTGATCGCGCGCGGTGACGAGCCCGACGCCGATGCGATCGCGGCGGAGATCCTGCAGAGCATGGCGCGCCTGCTGTGTGGAGAGGACCGCGCCGTCACCGACGCGGCCTAGTCAGCGCGACTCCCGAGCGCCTTGCCCGTCGACATCGAACCAGACGTCGACGTCGATCTAGCCGTCGACGCGGACGGGCAGGGTCTTCAAGCCGCAGGCGAAGGCCGGCGCCGACATCGGCAGCGGCCCTTCGGTCGCGCGGCGCAACCCGGGCAGCCGCTCGAGGATCGCCTCGAACATGCAGCGCAGCTCCATGCGCGCGATGTTGGCACCCATGCAGAAGTGAGCACCGATCCCGAAGGCGATGTGCGGGTTCGGGTCGCGCGTGATGTCGAAGCGCTGGGGATCGTCGAAGACGCGCTCGTCGCGGTTGGCGGCGCTGTACATCAGGAGCACCTGCTCCCCCTTGCGGATCGTGCGGCCGTGGAGGCTCACGTCTTCGGTGGCGGTGCGGCGCATGTTCAGGAGCGGCGTCACCCAGCGCACCATCTCTTCGATGGCCGTGGGCAGGAGCTCGGGTTCGGCGCGCAGGCGCGCCAGCTGGTCGGGGTGCTCAAGGAGCGCGAGGGAGCCGCCGGCGATCACGTGCCGGGTCGTATCACTCCCGCCGTTCAAGAAGAGCAGGGACTCGGAGGCGAGCTCCATGTCGCTGCGCGCGGCCGGCCCTTCGGCGGCGGCGGCCGTCATCACGCTGAACCAGTCCTCCGCCGGGTGCTCGCGACGCTCGGCCACGACGCCCGCCGCCTCGCCGAAGTAGGCGCCGGCCACCTGGATCACCTCGTCGCTGAGGTAGCGGGGTCCACCTCCGGCTCCCATCGTGATCTCGGCGATCTCTGCGAAGCGCGGCCACTCCGCGTCGGGCAGGCCCAGCGCGTGGAGGATCACGCGCACCGGGAGCGGGATCGCGAGCGACTTCACCAGGTCGAACTCGGGCTGTCCCTCGATCTTCACGAACAGATCGTCGACGAACGCACGCACCTTCGGCTCGAGCTTGCGCACGGCGCGCGGCGTGATCTGTTTCGAGAAGAGCCGTCGATAGGCCAGGTGCTTCGGATCGTCGCTGTCGATCATCGAGCCGCTGCCCGGCGTGTTGGGTCGCGAGCCTTCCCCGCTCGAGAAGCGCCCCGGATCGCGCGACATCGACACGATGTCCGCGTGGCGGGAGATACCCCAGAGCTCGTTGGTGGCGTCCCAGTACACGGGCGCTTCGTTGCGGAGCCAGGTGTAGGTCTCCTGCGGATCGCCCTCGTAGAGATGGTGATCGAGGAGGTCGATGGCGCGCGCTTCGGTCGGGTGGTCGTCGGACATGCGCGGCGGAGCTTACAGAACGTCGACCGCCCGCTGGCGCAGCCAGTGATCGGCGAGCACCAGGCAAACCATCGCTTCCACCATCGGGACGGCGCGGGGCAGCACGCACGGGTCGTGGCGGCCCTGGGCCTCGAGGGTGGCGGCCGCACCCTCGCGGGTGACGGTCTGCTGGGCCTGGGAGATCGTGGCGGTGGGCTTGAAGGCCACGCGCAGCACGATGTCTTCGCCGTTGCTGATCCCGCCCTGGATGCCGCCCGAGCGGTTGCTCGCCGTGCGCGGCGCGCCGTCGGGTCCCGGGAGGAAGGCATCGTTGTGCTGAATCCCCGACATGCGCGTCCCCGCGAAGCCGCTGCCCACTTCGAAGCCCTTCGACGCCGGCAGCGACATCAGGCCGTGGGCCAGGTCGGCCTCGAGCTTGTCGAACACGGGCTCGCCGAGCCCGGCGGGAACGCGTCGCGCCACGCACTCGACGACGCCGCCGAGCGAGTCGCCGCGCTCGCGGGCCGCATCGATCAGGGTCGTCATCTCTTCGGCGGCGTCCGGGTCGGGGCAGCGCACCAGGTTGGATTCGATGGCCTCGAGGGTCACGGCCGCTACGTCGTGCTTGCTCTCGACGTCCTGAACCCGACTCACCCAGGCCAGCACTTCGATGTCCGCCACCTGCGCGAGCAGCTTGCGCGCGATCGCGCCGGCCGCGACGCGACCGATCGTCTCGCGAGCGCTCGCACGGCCGCCGCCCTGCCAGTTGCGCACGCCGTACTTCGCTTCGGTGGTGTAGTCGGCGTGGGACGGCCGGTAGACGTCCTTCATGTGCTCGTAGGCGCTCGGGCGGGCGTCCTTGTTGCGCACCAGCAGGCCAATCGGCGTGCCCAGGGTCTGGCCTTCGAAGACGCCGGAGAGGATCTCGACCTGGTCGGCTTCCTGCCGCGGCGTGGTGAGTCGGCTCTGGCCGGGCTTGCGGCGGTCGAGGTCGCGCTGGATCTCGGCCACCTCCAGGGCCAGCCGCGGCGGGCAGCCGTCGACCACGACGCCGACGCCCCCTCCGTGGCTCTCGCCGAAGGTGCTGATCTGGAAGTGTTGGCCGAAGCGGCTCGCCATGCGGCCAGAATACGGCTTCCCACCCAGTGGCGCCGGCAGGCGGGCTGCCGGAGGGCCTCACGCCGGGTTGGGGGCAAGCGAGGCGCCAGCGGGTGCGGGGTCAGCGCAGGCGCGCCGGTCGCCGCAAGAGCACGAGGGTGCTGCCACCCCCGTCGCGCTCGACCGGCGAGCGCGCGAAGGCCTGCACGATGCCCGCGAGCTCGCGTTGGCTGAGCCAATCGGGGAGTGCGCTGCGCAGGACCGCGCGTCCGCTGTGACGGCCGCGTCCGTGGACCACCCGTACGCAGCGCTTCCCCGCGTGATGGGCGTCGAGCAGGTAGGACGCGACCTGCTCCTCGGCGGCCCGCGCGTCGAGACCGTGGAGGTCGAGCTCGCCGTCGGGCTCGGGCTGGCCCCGGCGCAGCTGGCGCAGCACCTTCGCCGGCACGTCCTCGGCCCGGCCGCGCCCCTCGTCTTCGCGAACGAATCGGCGCGGGGGCAGGCGCAGCGGCGCCGACGCTTCCGCCGACCCCGGGGCCCCGGGCTCCGCTGCGTCTTCCGCGGTGTCGGCCGCCCGCTCGGACCGCTCCTCCTGGCGACGCAGCTCGGCCTCGAAGCCGCCGGGCTTCGGCGGATCGCCGCCCGGGGTCACGGCGCACCCGCGAGCAGTTCCAACGCCTTGCGGGTCGGACCTCCCAGGGCCAGACCCTCGAAGCCCGTCGATGACACCCAGCGGTGTGCATCCCAGCCGACCCGACGGATGCGTCCCGGCGGCGCGGTCGCGCGGAAGACGTGGAGTGTGAGCCGGCGATGGGTGAAGAGGTGCTCGACCGAACCGACCGCGGCGACGTCGCGGGCCTCGATGCCGAGCCGGGCCTCGAGTTGGCGGGCCAGTCCTGCCACCGGGTCCTCCTTCGCATCGAGGTCGCCCCCGGGCAGCTCCCATAGCCCGCCGAGCAGCCCTTCCTTCGGGCGCTGCACCGCGAGCACCTTGCCGTCGCGCTCGAGCCAGACGCCCGCCGCGGCCACGCGCTTCGCGGCGCGCGCGCGCTTCTTCACCGGGAGCGCCTCTTCGCGACCCTCGGCGTGGGCGCGGCAGTGCTTCGTCCACGGGCAGGCCAGGCAGCGCGGCGCGCGCGGCGTGCACAGCGTGGCGCCGAGCTCCATCAGCGCCTGGTTGAGCGCGCCGGGTTCCTCGCCTTCGACGAGGGCGGCCGCTTCGTCCCAGAGCCGACGCTGGACCGGCACGCTCTTCACCTCGCCGTCGATCCCGTAGAGCCGCGTCAGCACGCGCTCGACGTTGCCGTCGACGAGCGGAGCGGGCTTGTCGAAGGCGATCGAGGCGACCGCGCCCGCTGTGTAGCGCCCGACCCCGGGCAGCGCGAGCAGGTCGTCCACGTCGTCGGGAACGTTGCCCCCGTGGCGCTCGACGATCTCTTGCGCGGCGCGGTGGAGGTTGCGGGCGCGCGAGTAGTAGCCGAGCCCGGCCCACAGGCCGAGCACGTCGTCGACGTCGGCCGTCGCCAGAGCGGTCGGGTCGGGGACGCGCGCGAGGAAACGTTCCCAATAGGGGATCACCGTCTCGACCCGGGTCTGCTGGAGCATCGCCTCGGAGATCCAGATGGCGTAGGCGTCGTCCGTGCGACGCCAGGGAAGGTCCCGCCGGTTCGCGTGATACCACGCGAGGATCGCGCGCCGCAGAGTCGCGGGCTTCGCAGGCTTCGTGGGGGAGGTGTCGCTCACAGCACCACCGGCAGGGTGCGTTCGACCGCGATGCCGCGCGCCGTCACGCGAGCGCCGAGCGCGTAGAGCTCGACGCCATCGGCGGCGGCCTGGCGCAGTGCTTCGCCGTAGGCCGGATCGATGTCATCGGCGGGGGCGACCGTGTCGCAGTCGGCGCGCTGCACCAGGAACACCAGCGCCGCCCGTGCGCCGTTGGCGTGGAGCTTGCCCAACACTTCGAGGTGTCTCTTGCCTCGCTCGGTCACGCTGTCGGGGAAGCGGCCGACCGAACCCTCTGCGAGGGTCACGCTCTTCACTTCGACGTAGGCGGGGCGCGGGTCGCTCGGGTGGTCGCCGAGCCCGAAGTCGAGTCGGCTGCGGGTACCGTCGTGGACCCCGGCGGGCGGCGTCACCTCGCGCGCGATCTCCCGGTAGCCCGACAGCTCCTGCGGGAGCCCGCCCCGCAGTGCGGCCTCCACCACCGGGTTCGCGAGACCAGGGTGGAGCCCCACCCAGACGCGGCCCACTCGCATCATCTCGAGGGTGTGGCGCAGCTTGCGGCGCGGATCGTCGTGCACCGAGCAACGCACCGCCGCGCCCGGACGGTGGAAGCCCTTCATCGAGCCCGGGTTCGGGCAGTGGACCGTGAGCGTCTCGCCGTCCTCGGTCTCGACGTCGGCGAAGAAGCGCTTGTAGCGACGCAGGAAACGCGCGCGCAGGGGCGCGTCGACGGCGAGGCTCAGCTTCCGGGCAGGGGCAGGTTCGGGGCGACGTGCGAGGCGATCCATTTCGGGTCCCACCATTCCAGCGGGTCGACGTAGGTATCGCCAACCAGGATCGCGAAGTGCAGGTGGTCGCCCCCGGCCAGCCCGGTGGCGCCGGAGAGCCCGAGGCGTTCGTCGACGTCGACGGAGTCGCCCGCCCGGCCGGCCCGGGGCGACCGGTGTGCGTAGGGCGGGACGAGCCCGCGGCCGGGGTGGATTGTAACCCACGTTGCGGAGATGACCC
>JBCCEW010000019.1 GCA_039030075.1 Myxococcota bacterium
AAGGAGCAATCCCATGAAGATCCGTCCGTTGCAGGACCGGATTCTCGTCAAGCGGATCGACGAGGAAGAGACGACGAAGGGCGGGATCATCATTCCCGACACGGCGAAGGAGAAGCCCTCGGAGGGCAAGGTGGTGGCCGTGGGCAATGGGAAGGTGAGCGAGGACGGCAAGGTGCAGCCGCTGGACGTGAAGAAGGGCGATCGCGTGCTGTTCAGCAAGTACGCGGGGACCGAGGTTCAGGTGGACGGTGACGAGCACATCATCATTCGCGAGGACGATGTCCTCGGGGTCATGGAGTAAGTAGGCATGGCGAAAGAGATTCGATTCGACCAGGAAGCGCGCTCGAAGATGCTGTCGGGCGTGGATCAGCTCGCGAACGCGGTGCGTGTGACGCTGGGGCCGAAGGGCCGCAACGTGGTGATCGACAAGAGCTTCGGTTCGCCGACGGTGACCAAGGACGGCGTCACGGTGGCGAAGGAGATCGAGCTCGAAGACAAGTTCGAGAACATGGGCGCGCAGATGGTGAAGGAGGTCGCGAGCAAGACCTCGGACGTGGCCGGTGACGGAACGACCACGGCGACGGTGCTGGCGCAGGCGATCTTCCGCGAGGGCAGCAAGCTGGTGGTGGCGGGGATGAACCCGATGGAGCTGAAGCGCGGTGTGGACACCGCGGTGGGCGCCATCGTGGAGGCCCTGCACAAGCAGTCGAAGTCGACGCGTGACGCGGGTGAGATTGCGCAGGTGGGGACGATCTCGGCGAACAACGACGAGACGATTGGCGAGATTCTCTCCGAGGCGATGCAGAAGGTCGGCAAGGAGGGGGTGATCACGGTCGAGGAAGCGAAGTCGATGGACACGGTCCTGGACGTCGTGGAAGGCATGCAGTTCGACCGGGGTTATCTGTCGCCGTATTTCGTGACGGACCCGGAGCGGATGGAAGTGTCGCTGGACGAGCCGCTGATTCTTCTGCACGAGAAGAAGATCTCGAACATGAAGGACCTGCTGCCGTTGCTGGAGCAGGTGGCACGTCAGGGGAAGCCGCTGCTGATCGTGGCGGAGGACATCGAGGGCGAGGCTCTGGCCACGCTCGTGGTGAACAAGATCCGCGGGACGCTGAACGTGGCTGCGGTGAAGGCGCCTGGTTTCGGGGATCGTCGCAAGGCGATGCTGCAGGACATGGCGATCCTGACGGGTGGCCAGGTGATTGCGGAGGAGCTGGGTCTGAAGCTGGAGAACGTGACGCTGAAGGACCTGGGGAACGCGAAGCGCGTGGTGACGGACAAGGACAACACCACGATCATCGATGGCGCGGGGAAGAAGAGCGACATCGAGGGGCGCTGTGCGGAGATCCGCAATCAGATCGAGGACACGACGAGCGACTACGACCGGGAGAAGCTGCAGGAGCGGCTGGCGAAGCTGGTCGGCGGTGTGGCGGTCGTGAAGGTGGGTGCGGCCACCGAGACGGAGATGAAGGAGAAGAAGGCCCGGGTGGAGGACGCGCTGCACGCGACGCGTGCTGCGGTCGAGGAAGGGATCGTGCCTGGCGGTGGTGTGGCTTTGCTGCGCTGTCAGAAGGTGCTGGAGGACCTGGGTGAGAACGAGGAGCAGCGTGCGGGGGTGAACATCATCCGCCGTGCGGTGGAGGCTCCGCTGCGCCGGATCTCGGAGAACGCGGGGATCGACGGTTCGATCGTGGTGGACAAGGTGAAGAACGCGAAGGGAGCGAATGGCTTCAACGCGCGCACCGAGACCTACGAGGACCTGCTGAAGGCGGGCGTGATCGACCCGACGAAGGTGGTGCGGACGGCGATCCAGAACGCGGCGTCGGTGGCGAGCCTGCTGCTGACGACCGAGGCGATGGTCGCCGACAAGCCCGAAGAGGGCGGCGCCGGTGGCGGTATGCCTGGCGGCATGCCGGGCGGAATGCCCGGTGGTATGCCCGGAATGATGTAGCTCCGCGTCCGCTCCGCGGACGCTGCGCGCCGAGCGGGCGGTGGCGGTCACACGGGGAAACCCGAGGCCGCGCCGCCCGGGTCCGGCTTGCTCGGCTGGGACGCGGTGCTCGATCGCACCGACTCAGCCCTCGGCCCCCGAGGAAGAGAAAGCCTGGAAACGAGAGAGCCCCGGAGCTGACGCTCCGGGGCTCTTTTGCGTTCGCTTCGCGAACGCCGGAGCTCCGCTCCGGTCAGCCGACCTGCGAGCGAGCGTTCGCGATATCGGCGTCCATCAGCGTCTTGCGCTTGTTCTCTTCCGCGGACTGGTTCGCGGCGCGCGCCAACCGACCGAGGTACTCCTCGGCCGCTTCTACGGCCTTGTCCAGCGCGGAACCCGACACACGCATTCCGCCAGCGTGCTCGCTGAGCACTCGCTTCACCACAGCCTTGGGCAGACTCATAACCCCCTCCTGCGATCGCCCCTGCGGGGCATGGGATCGGAACCTCTCCGGGAGCAACTTAGCGCAGGGGCGACCGACGGGAACGCGTGACGAAGGCGGCCACCCGGGCGGCCAGATGGGGCCCGTCGTGGTCGACGGGCACCACGTGGCCCGAGTTCCCGAGCCAGCAGAGCTCGCGCTCGGGCGAGCCGACCGTCCGGGCGATGGTCCGGGCATCGTCGGGGTGGGCCGTGTAGTCGAGCCGGCCGTGGGCCACGAGAATCGGCGCCTGGATCTGGGCGAGCAGCGGCCGCACGCGCTGCTGGAGCTTGACCAGCTCGTGGACCCCCGCCATCGGCATCACCGGCATGCTCGGGTGAACGGCCCGTGCGACGGGGTCTCGGATGTCCGAGCCGCGCCGCTTTCGCAGATAGGGCAGGAGCCGCTTCACCACGGGGATCAGGGGCACGAGCCGGGTGTGGAACTGCAGGGGCGTGCCCACTGCGACGACCGCATCCACGTCCGGCTCCTCCGCCGCCAGGCAGAGCGAGAGCAGACCGCCGAGCGAGAGGCCGAGCACGAACACCCGCTCGTGTTCGGCGCGGAGGGCCCGATAGCGCGCCCGGGCGGCCTCGAGCCACGCCTCATAGGGGATCTCGGCCAGGGCCTCGGGTTCCCCGCCATGGCCCGGCAGGCAGGGGCCAACCGCGCGCACGCCGTGCTCCGCCAGCGCCTCACCGAGCCGACGCACTTCATAGGGCGTACCGGTCAGGCCATGCAGACACAGGGCGGCGTCGCGGCCCGATCCCAGATCGAAGGCCCGCGCGTCGACGGCGGGCGGATCTTCGGCGCTCACCCGCGCGCTGCCTCCTCCACGACCCGCACCACCTCGCGGAGCGGAACGTCGTGCTTGCGCGCCGCGCGGATGCAGTCGTCGATCTCGGCCGACACGCTCTCCCTGCCGTCGGGATCCCAGACCACCTTCACGCCGATCCTCCCGTAGGGCGTATCGACGCGACGCGATTCGCGCCGGAGCACGATCCGGTCGACCTCCGACACCCGCACCCCGAGCGCCGTGGATTCGGCGAACAGGATCCGGGCCAGGGCGACGCGGTCCGAGGGGCGTCCCAGCACGCGCACCAGGATGCCGGGCCGGTTCTTCTTCATCTGAAGCGGCTGCAGCGCGACGTCGAGCGCACCGGCTTCGAACAGACGCTCCATCAAGAAGGCGAAGTGCTCGGGCACCAGATCGTCGAGGTTCGTCTCGAGACACACCACGCGATCCCGCTCGGTTCCCTGCGCGCTTCCCATCACCGCGCGCAGCACGTTGGGCATGCCGTGCGAGCGATCGTTGCCGGCGCCGTAGCCGATCGCCTCGACGGTCATGGCCGGCAGGGGTCCGTACTCGTCGACGATCGTGCGCAGGATCGCAGCGCCCGTCGGGGTGACCGTCTCCCACTCGGTATGGGCGGGCACCGTCGGGACGCCGCGCAGCAGCTCGAGCGTGGCCGGGGCCGGCAAGGGAAGCCGTCCGTGGTCGGTCTCGACCGTCCCCTCGCCGAGCGCGACGGGGGTGGCGCTCACCCGTTCGATCCCGAGACGCGCCAACCCGATCGCCGCACCCGTCACATCGACGATTGCATCGACGGCGCCGACCTCGTGGAAGTGGACGCGCTCGAGGGGCAACCCGTGCACTCGGGCCTCGGCTTCGCCGAGGGCGGTGAAGATCGCGATCGCACGGGCGCGCACGTCCGCGTCGAGGCGTGCGCCCTCGAGCAGCTTCACGATCTCGCGATAGCTCCGTCCGTGGCTGTGGGCGTGGTGGCCGTGATGGTGGTGGTGATCGTCGTGGGCGGCCGCTCTCGCCTTCGCAGGCTTCCGCGGCGCCTGATGGGTGTCACGCCCGGAGCGGGCCCCAGGAACCCGGACGTCGACGTACTTCGCCGCCAAGGCACCGCGCTGCACCTTCTTCACGACCAGCTTGTGGGCGACGCCGAGACCCGCCAGGTCTTCCACCAACGCGCTCCGCGACAACCCCAGGTCGAGCAAGGCCCCGAGGAACATGTTGCCGGCGATGCCCGAGAAGGTGTCGAGGTGCAGGACGCTCCCGCCGCTGGACGCGCTCGATCCCCCCGAAGAGGACTTCCGCTTCGACGCTCGCGCCGAGCGCCCGGCGGCGTTCCCCCGACTGCTGGTGCCGCCTCCAGCGCGCGTGCGCGAACTAGAGCCGGTTGATGAGCGTCGCGACATAGGCAGCGCCGAACCCGTTGTCGATGTTCACCGTCGTCACGTTGGACGCGCAGCTCGTCAGCATGCCGAGCAGGGCGGCGAGCCCGTCGAAGGCGGCGCCGTATCCGACGCTGGTGGGAACCGCGATCACCGGCTTGGCGACCAGGCCACCGACGACCGAGGGCAGCGCCCCTTCCATTCCCGCCACGACGATCAGGACCCGGGCCGAGCGCAGCGTGTCACTCGCCGCGAGCAGCCGGTGCAGGCCCGCGACGCCCACGTCGACCAGCAGGTCGACCTTGTTCCCGAAGTGGCGGGCCACCTGGGCGGCCTCGCGCGCCACGGGCAGGTCGGCGGTGCCGGCCGCGACGACGGCGATCGTGCCCTTCCCGATCGGCGCCACCTCTGCGGGCCCGACCCAGAAGGTGCGTGCCACGGGCTCGTAGAAACCCATCCCGAGGCGCTCCTGCACCTCTTCGGCGGGACCGGCCTCGAGGCGCGTGACGAGCACGTCCTGCCCCTGCCCCCGCAGCGCCTGCACGATGTCATGGATCTGCTGGGGGGTCTTGCCGGGCGCGAACACCACCTCGGGCAATCCCGCGCGCAGCGCGCGATGGGTGTCCACTCGCGCGTCGGCCACGTCGACGAAGGGGAGCCGCGCCAGTTCCTCGAGGGCGGCCTCCGTCTCGATCTCGCCTTCGCGTACGCGTTCGAGCAGCGCTCGCAGCTGGTCCGGATTCACGTCACGACCTTCGGCATCGCCGGCAACGTATCAGACGCAGCCGAGGGCAGCGAAGCGTCGCTAGCGCGCGGCCTCGAGCTTCTCGATGTCCGGCAGGAAGACGTGCATCGCACGGAACTCACCGGCGCGATCGAAGATCTCGCTCTCGATGTAGAGCGGGGCCGGCGGCCGATGTCGGGGAGACATACGCGCCTGGAGCGCGGTCTCCGCGTCCTGGACGACGAGCTCGGGCAATCCCGGCAGGATCGTCATGCCCAGCGTATCCGCGATCGCCGAGACGGTTTGCGAGGCCAGGATGTTCCCGAACTCGGAGAGGGCCGAAGCCACCATCTCGGCCGGCGGGTCCTCGGCGCCGCACAAGAGCGAAACGACCGACCGGCGCGTCGTCGCCGGCAGGAACACCACGACCATCCCGGCCATCCCGCCGGAGATCTCGCAGAAGATGCCCGTCTCCCAATCGCCCCGCTTCCGGAAGCGATCCGGACCATGCACGAGCGGCACGCGGGTGAGCATGGTGCGACCGGCCAACCGGGCGAAGGCCGAGGCCGCCCAGCTGGCGCCGATGTGGGCCAGCTCCCGCAGCCGATCGATCTCGGCCTCGTCGATGCCGTCGAACGCCGTCGTCATGCGATTTGATTCGGATCGACCAGGAACATCGGCCGTCCGTCTCCCAGGATGGTGAGTCCCGCGAGCCCGCGCGCGCCGCGCAAGAGCTCGGGGACGGGCTTCACGTAGATCTGCTGTTGGCCGCTCACCCGCTCGGCAGAGAAGGCGACGCGTTCGCCGCGCACTTCGGTCAACACCAGGTGGGTCAGGTCGCCCGCGCTCCCGGCGCGCTGGGCAATGTGATCGCCTAGATCCAGGACCGGCACGAGTTCGTCTTCGAGCAGCGCAAAGGCGTCGGCCCCGCTGCGCTCGATGCTCTCCGTCGGACATTCCTCGATGCGCTCGACCTTGGCGATCGGGAACGCGACGGTCTCGGCCCCGACGCCGAGGAGCAACACCCGCTGCACCGCGGCGGCGATCGGCACCACGAGGGTCGTGGCGGTGCCGCGCCCGCGCTCGGTCGCGATCTCGACGGATCCGCCGAGCGACTCGAGGGCAGCGCGCACGGCGTCCATGCCGACGCCGCGTCCGGAAATCTCGGAGATCTCGCGCGCTGTCGACAGGCCGGGCTCGAAGACCAGGGCTGCGATCTGAGACGGCGCCAGGTCGTCGGCGAGGTCGGGGTGCACGACGCCGGCCGCCGTCGCGCGCTCGCGCACGGCGTCCAGGTCGATGCCCGATCCATCGTCGGAAATCGTGATGCGGATCGAATCCTTCTCGCGGCGCGCCTCGATCTGGATGCGCCCCACCGGCGGCTTGCCGCCGGACTCGCGGTCTTCCGGGCGCTCGATACCGTGGTCCACCGCGTTGCGCAGCAGGTGGACGAGCGGATCGGAGAGGGCGTCGAGGATCGAGCGGTCCAGTTCGAGTTCGGAACCGCGGATCTCGACCTCGACGCGAACTCCCGCGCGTTCGGCCACATCGCGCGCCGTGCGGGGCAGCGGATCGAGGATCCGGGACAGGGGCGTAGTCCGCAGCTCGAGGGCGCGGCGCTGGAGCTCGCCCACGACGCGATCCATCCGGTCGAGGCCTTCGGAGACGCCACCGCCCTGGTGGGTGTCGGCCTCGGCGCTCGTGCGGACCTGGCTCGTCGAGAGGATCACCTCTCCGACCGTCGACAGGAAGCGGTCGAGGGTGGCCGTGTTCACGCGGACCGTCGGCGGCGGCCGCGAAGCGTCGAAGCCGCTCGGCGGAGCAGGCCGTTCGCGCGTGGGCGGCGCCTCGCGGGTCGACACCGGCGCGGGGGTCGCCAGCGCCGGTTCGTCGAGGGCCGCCAGCAGGGCCGGGTCGGCAGGCCCGGGTTCGCCGTCGTCCTTCACCGAATCGACCATGCCCTCGAGCGCCGTCAGCCCCCGGAACAAGAGCGAGAGCTCCTCCGGCGGGCCCACCACTCCAGCCTCGCGGATCACCTGCATGCGATCCTCGAGCTTGTGTGCAACGGCCGTGATCTGGTCGTAGCCGAGGGAGGCGGCCATTCCCTTGATCGAGTGGGCCATGCGAAAGACGGTGTCGATCGCTTCCGCACTCCGTGGGTCCTTCTCGAGTTCGAGCAAGGCTCGACTCATCTCGGCGAAGTGCTCCGTCGACTCCTCGATGAAGATCGTCCGGTACTTCGCGAGGTCCACGATCAGTCGCCCTTCTCGAGCACCTTGTTCAGGGTCGCGATCACCGACTCGGGCTTGAAGGGCTTCACGATGAAGTCCTTCGCGCCGGCCTGGAGCGCTTCCTGCACGAGCGTCTCTTGACCGAGCGCGCTGCACATGACCACGCACGCATTCGCGTCGACGCTGATGATGCCCTTCACGGCATCGATGCCCGACCGGCGCGGCATGACGATGTCCATCGTCACCACGTCCGGATGGAGGCGCTTCCACTCCTCCACGGCCTCGTCGCCGTCGGATGCTTCGCCCACGACCTCGTGTCCTTCCGCTTCGACGATCTCGCGGATCATCTGTCGCATGAAGGACGCGTCATCTGCTACCAGCACTCGCGCCATCGTTCGTACCCCCGTCTTTCACTCACCCCGAGCGAGTGAGTCTTCGATCACTTTCTTCGCGCGCGCCACCAGACGCGCGGGATCCAGGATGTGTGCCAAGCGCCCATCCATCGGGCGCTTCTCGACCACCGGGTCCTGTCCGCGACCCGCGGTGCAGGTGCCGTCGACCAGGCCGAGGACACGGTCCACCGAGAGCCCCAGGCAGGGGATTCCCGCCGGGCGATCGCTGATCACGAGCAGGTGCTCGCCGTCCGCGGGCGTGCCGCGCGTCGGCTCGAGCAGGCAGCCGCGATTCACCACGGGCAGTGCGTCGCCGCGGTAGTTCACCACGCCGGCGACGTCGCGCGGCAGGGTGGGAATGCACGCGACTTCACCGAACTCGGCGACCTCGTGAACCCCCTCGATCGGCAGCGCGAAGAGCGATGCCCCGATCTCGAAGGTCAGCAGGCGATCCTGGATGAGCGCGCTCATGAGGCGCCTCCGCCCGTGTCGAAGCGGTGGAGTACCTCGCGCAGCTCCTCGGCCAGGCCCGTCAGCGACTGGCTCGCGTCGACCATCTGCGACATCGAGTCGACCTGACCGTGGGCCGTCCCGGCCACGCCCTCGATCGCCTCGGCGTTGCGCACCGCGACGCGCCCGATCTGCTCCATCGACTCGACCATGCGCTGGACGTCCATCGCCTGGGTGTCCGCGCCCTCGAAGATCTCCTCGGCGCGGCGCGCGGCCTCACCGACGGCCGAGCGGATCTGCTCGAGCGAGGCCGCCACGGTGTCGACGTCCTCGCGGCCCTCGCCGACGACCACGCTCGATTCGCGCATGCCTTCGGCCACCTCGTTGGTGTCCGACTCGATCTCGTGAATGAGCTTCGCGATCTCCTCGGCGCTGCGGCCGGCGTTCTCGGCGAGCTTGCGAATCTCGTCGGCGACCACCGAGAAGCCACGGCCGGCCTCACCGGCGCGTGCCGCCTCGATCGACGCGTTCAGCGACAGCAGGTTCGTCCGCTGGGCGACGCTCGTGATGATCTCGGTGATCTGGTGCACGTGGCGCGTCTTCGCCTCGAGCTCGAACACCCGTGCCACGGCGTGCTCCACGCGCTCGAAGACCGTGCGCATCTTCTCGATGGCGAGACGGGCGACGTCGACACCCGACCCGGCCTTCTGGTTCGCCTCGGCGGCGAAGCCGAAGGCCTCGCGCGCGCGCGACGCATTGAGTTCGATGGCCGACGCGATCTCCTGCACGAGTCGCGTGGTGTCGCCCAGCCGGCGCTGCTGCTCGGCGACGTCGCTGGCCAGCGCCGCTACCGCCGAGGTGATGCCTTCGTGTCCGCCGGAGAGCGCTTCCGCCGTGCGGCGCAGCTCCACCGAGGAGTGTTCCACGCGGCGCGCGGTCGTCTTCACGCCGTCCACCAGCTCGCGCAGGCTCGCCGTCATGCCCTGCAGGCCACAGGCGAGATCCCAGGTCTCGTCCGGAAAGCGCGGCGGCGCGCCGACGTCGCGGAGCGGACGCAGGTCGCCGCGGCTGATCTGATCACTCGCCGAGCGCAGCGCCGAGAACGAGTGCGAAAGCGAGCGCGACCAGAAGTACCCGAGCACGCCACCGACACCGAGCGCCACGAAGGGCGCGAGCCACGGGGCCACGTGCACACCACTGCGGGTCAACACGAGAGGCAACCCGACCACGGCGGCGCCCACGATCAGCGCGCCCACTACGAACTTGTGCGTGAGTGCAACTCTCACGCAGGGACTATCGGTGGATTGGCCGGGGTTCTTGATCGTCGGAGCGGCGCAAAACCTACGGGAACCGGCAACTTAGGCGCAGTTCCCCCGACCCGGCGGGCAGACTCAGGCGGGCCCCCGACGCCCGCGGAAATGGCGCCAGCCGCGCCCCTGCGAAGCGACGGGCGGGCCGGCGGCGACGCACCCGAGCTCGGTGACCCGCACCCCCAGGCGCCGCGCGAGCTGCGCCTCGCTCGGGCCGTCTGGAGCCATCGCGAAGAGCAGCTCGTAGTCCTCGCCTCCGGCCGCGGCGAGACGGCCGGGTTCGACGCCCAGCCGGCGACAGCGCGCATTGAAACCGTGTTGGCGGGGGAGCCGGTCCAGGTCGATCGGACAATTCCGCTCGGGACCGATCAGGTGTCCGAGATCCGCCAAGAGGCCGTCGGAAACGTCGACGCAACCGCGCACACCGGGTATGCGCGCGAGCCGGCGCCCCGCTTCGAGGCGGGGCGTCGGCACCCAGCGCAGGGGCCGACCGCTCGACGCAGCGACGCGCCGGGAGAGCGCCGCGTTTCCCAGCGTGCCCGTCACGAAGACGCGATCCCCTACCCGCGCCCACCGCAGCAGCGCGCGTCCGCGTGACACGGCGCCTAGCACGGTCAAATGAAGACTCGTCTCCCGGGCCCGCGTGAGGTTGCCGCCCACGAGCGGACACCGGGTCGCCCGGGCCATCGCGAGCAGTCCGGCGGTCAAACCATCGAAGCGCGCAAGGGACAGGCCCGGCGGCGCGGCGAACGACCAGGTGAAGCCGCGTGGTGCGGCGCCCATCGCGGCGAGATCCGAGAGCGCGGCCGCGAGCGCCGTCTGCCCGACCACCCGCGGAGGATCGGTCTCCCAGCGAAAGTGCACACCCTCGACGCGGCTGTCGGTGGAGACGACGTCGTCCGCACCGGCCCGCGGCCGCAAGACGGCCGCATCGTCGCCGATCCCGCGCACCACGCCCGTCGCACGCTGGCGTCTTGCCACGCGCGCGATGCGCTCGATCAGCTCGAACTCTCCCAGATCCCGCAGCTGCGTGGCTCGTGCCACCCCGCCCTCCACTCGCGTGGGGCGAGGCTAGCCCGACCCTGTGCGAGCGGCCTCAGCGCGACTTGGCGGTCGCGACCGGCGAAGGCGACGTCCCGGCGCGCGAGCGCCGACGCTTCTTGCCCGAGGGTCCGGGCATCCGCTCGAGCGTCGCGGCCAACACCTCGTCCATGTCCTCGACCGGAATGAACTCGATCTTCTTCTTCAGGTCGCGCGGGATGTCGGAGAGGTCCTGCATGTTCTTCTTCGGCAGGACGACCCGATGGATGCCCGCGCGGAGCGCCGCGAGCGCCTTCTCGCGTACGCCGCCGATCGGCAGGACGCGACCGCGCAGGGTCACTTCGCCGGTCATTGCGGTGTCCGCGCGCACCGGGATGCGGGTGGCGAGCGAGATGATCGCCGTCGCGATCGCGATGCCCGCGGACGGGCCGTCCTTCGGGATCGCACCCGCCGGCACGTGCACGTGCACTTCGTGGCGACCGAACATGGCCGCGTCGAAGCCGAGATCCGCCCCGCGCCCGCGCGCCCAGGTGAGCGCCGCGGCACCGGACTCCTTCATCACGTCGCCCAGCTGACCGGTGAGCACCATGCCCTTCCCCGGCGTCATCGTCGACTCCAGGGTCAGCACCTCGCCGCCGCTCTCGGTCCAGGCCAGGCCGTTCGCGAGCCCGATCTCGCCGGGCCCCTCGGGCTTCTCCGAGAGGAACGGCGGGGGCCCGAGCAGGCGCTCGAGGCTCTTCTTGTTCACCGTCTGGGGGCGCGTGTTGCCCTCGGCGGTCCGCCGCGCCGTCTTCCGACACAGGGCGGCGATCCGGCGGTCGAGGTCGCGAACGCCGGCCTCGCGGGTGTAGTCGGTCACCAGGTCGAGCAGGCTGCCGCGCGTCCAGCGCAGACTGTCTTCGCCGAGCCCATGCTCGCGCAACTGGTGCGGCACCAGATACGAACGCGCGATCTCGACCTTCTCCTCCGGCGTGTAGCCGGCGATGCGGATCACTTCCATGCGGTCGCGCAGTGGGCCCGGGATCGAGTCGATCATGTTGGCCGTCGCGATGAACAGCACCTTCGAGAGGTCGAAGGGAACGTTCAGATAGTGATCGCTGAAGCGGTGGTTCTGCTCGGGGTCGAGGACCTCGAGCAGGGCCGAAGACGGATCGCCGCGATAGTCGGCGCCGAGCTTGTCGATCTCGTCGAGCATGAACACCGGGTTGTGGGTGCCGGCCTGCTTCAGGCCCTGAACGATGCGGCCCGGCATGGCGCCCACGTAGGTGCGGCGATGACCGCGGATCTCGGCCTCGTCGCGGACGCCGCCCAGCGAGATCCGCACGAACTCCCGGCCCATGGCGCGGGCGATCGAGCGCCCGAGCGACGTCTTGCCGACACCGGGCGGGCCCGCGAAGCAGAGGATCGGACCGCGCGAGTCACCGCGCAGCTTCCGCACTCCCAGGAACTCGAGGATCCGGTCCTTGATGCCCGAGAGATGGGCGTGGTCCTGATCGAGGATCGACTTCGCCGCGTCGAGTCCGAGCTGGTCCTCGGACGCGCGGGCCCAGGGCAGCTCCACCAGCCAGTCGAGATAGCTGCGCACGACGTGGGCCTCGGGGCCGTCCGGGTGCATGCGCTCGAGGCGGCGCAGCTGCTTCAGCGCCTCGGTCATCGCCTCTTCGGGGAGTCCCGCGTCTTCGATCTTCGCGCGGTACTCGTCGGCCTCCTCGAGTCGACCGTCGGTCTCACCGAGCTCGGCCTGGATCGCGCGCATCTGCTCGCGCAGGAAGTGCTCGCGCTGGCTGCGGGTCATCTCGTCGTGGGCCTGGGACTGGATCTCGGCCTGCACCGTCGTCACGTCGAGCTCGCGGCGCAGCAGGGCGTCCACGCGGCGCAGACGCGCGATCGGGTCCTCGACCTCGAGCACTTCCTGGGCCTCGGCCATGCGCAGCTTCAGGTTCGACGCGATCAGGTCGGCCAGCTGGCCCGGATCGCTCACGTTCGCCGTCACCGAGAGCACCTCGGGCGGGAGATTCTTGAGCGGCAGGAGTTCCTCGACGCGAGAGCGCACCGCGCGCACCAGGGCCTCGGCCTCGACGCACCATTCGGCCTCGTTGTCGTCGCCGAGCTTCGAGACCCGTGCCCAGGTCGAGGCGTGCTGCTCGACGAAGGAGTCGATGCGCGCGCGGGAGAGTCCCTGCACCAGCACCTTCACGCGGCCGTCGGGCATGCGCAGGACGCGCATCACGGTCACGACCGTGCCGACCCGATGCAGGTCGTCGGGGCTGGGGATTTCGATCTCGCCGTCGCGCTGAGCCGTCAGGAGCAGCAGGCGATCACTCGCCAGCGCATCCTCGACCGCCGCGATCGAACGCTCGCGGGCCACGAAGAGCGGAAGCACCATGTAGGGGAAGACCACCATTTCCCGCAGCGGCAGGACCGGCAACTCTTCGGGGATCGAGAAGCTCGAAAGACGTTCGTCCATTCCGAGCGTTTCGACGCTGCGAAAAGCCGACTTGAGGGCGGTCAGTCGATGTAGTGGCGAACCTGGCCCTTCTCGACGCCGAGCAGGTAGGGGCGTTTGTGCGCGTTGCCGTCGCCGCGGATCGTGAGAATGCCGGAAACCCCCGGATACCCCTCGACTTCGAGCAGCCCCTCGCGCATCTCTCCGCGGCCCCGCACCCCCTCGGCGAGCTGCAGGACGGCGATCCGGGCCGCGTCGAAGCTCTGGGCGGCGAACACGTCGGGCGAGTTGTCGAAGGTGGTCTCGAAGCGCTCCTTGAAATCGGCGACGTAGGGCACTTCCGACTCGGGGAAGAAGTGGGACGCGAAGAGCGCTCCGTCGAGGTGGTTGCCCGCGAGACGCAGCAGCTCCTTCGAGTAGAAGCCATCCGGGCCCAGGATGCGCGCGCCCGTCACCTCGTGGAAGACGAGCTGGGGCGCGATCAGCACCATGTTGTCGGCCGACTCGGGAATGAAGAGCGCATCGAAGTCGACGATCGGCGGGATCGGCGCACCCGACGCCGTCGTGAGCGATCGCGCGCGCCGACGCAGCGCGCGCGCCTCGGCAGCGGGAAGCCGTCGGGCCTTCTTCTCCATGCGATCGCGCCGCGCGATCAAGGAGCGCTCCTCGGAGCTGAGGAGCGTGTAGCCCACCAGCCGGCGAATCGAGTCGCCGAAGTCGGTCGCCTTCGGATCGTAGGCGGCCACGCCGACGACGGTGCCGCCGCGGGCTTCCACCGCGTCCCAGAACAGACGGCGCAGCCCGTGGCCGTAGGGGTCGTCGCGGTAGAGGATCGCGAAGCGGCGCGCGCCGAGGGCGATCGCCCGGTCCGCCACCAGCTGGGCCTCTTCCGCCGGGCGGGTGCGCATTCGGAACACCCAGTCGCGTTCGGAAGCGATCGCATCGCGCGCGGACAGGGTGAGCAGCGGGACGCCCTCTGCTTCCGCGGCCACCGCCGCCGCCTCACAGGCCTTCGAGACCAGCGGCCCCACGATCGCGACGATCTCCGGGTCGGCGGCGAGATCGCGGACCGCTCGCGCGGCCTGCGCCGGGTTTCCGGCGGAGTCGCGCACCACGACGCGGATCCGCGGCCGGCCGGTGGCGCTCTCACCGGGGAAGGTCTCCGAGGCGAGCAGCACGCCCTGCATCGCTTCCTCACCGAAGCGGGCGTAGGGACCGGTCAGGGGCAGCACGACGCCGATGGCGCCGCGCGCGTCGCCCGGATCGGGCAGCGGACGCTCCATCACCTCCGCGAACGTGGGCAGCTGATCGACGACGACCGGCCCGTCGTCGCGGCTGCGGAGCCGCTTCTCGACGGCGGCGAGACGACCCGCGTAGCGCGGCGCCAGCGGGCGCTTCCCCGCCTGGGTAATCGCGTCTTCGCTGGCGCCGAGATCACCCGCTTCGAGGGCGCGCTCGGCGAGGGTCAGATAGACCCGCGCCGCAGGCGGTCGATCGCCGACGTAGCGACGGGACGCGCGTAGCTCCTCCATCGACAGCTGACCCAAGAGCGTGTCGATCTCGAGATCCACCGCCGACAACTCGCCTTCGGGCACCGCGGTGCGAAGCAACGCGAGCCAGCGCAGCCGCTCGGGCGGCGTTTCCGCCGATTCGGCCAGTGCGCGGTAGGCGTTGCGCAGCTCGGGACCTTCGAGGCGCGACAGCCGCACCGGCTTCACCCAGCGCCGCGCAGCGACCGGGTTGCCCCGCTCGAGTTCGATCGCCGCGAGCTTCACCCGCGCGCGATCGCCCGCCGTGCCGCCCTGGTCGGCCGCTTCGGCGTAGTGACGCATGGCCCGAGGGAGGTCGCCCTCCTCCTGGGCGAGCGCGCCGAGGGCCAAATGGGCGTCCGGGCTCAGCGCGCCGTCGGGGTAGCGCCGTAGATAGGACTCGAAGGCTTCGCGGCCCTCTTCCGGGCCGGCCGCAACGGCGCGCTCGGCCTGGGCGAACGCGCGCCGTTCCTCTTCACTCGGCGGCAGTCGGAACGACTGACAGCCGAGCCAACCCCACCACATTGCCAGCAGGAGCGCAGCGCACCAGCGGGCCATCCGCCTCCCCCCCCTCAATCTCAATCGAAGAGCTCTCGCAGTTTATCCAGAAAGCCCTTGTGGGCGGGAGACACCTTCACGTCCGACACCTCGGCGAACTTCTCGAGCAGCTCGCGCTGGGAACCGGTCAACCGCGTCGGGGTCTCGACGAACAGATGGAGCAGCTGATCGCCGCGGGCGGCCGAGCGCAGGCTCGGCATTCCCTTGCCGCGCAGGCGCATCACCTTCCCGGACTGGGTGCCCTCGGGCACTTTCAGCTTCACCTTGCCTTCGAGGGTCGGTGCGTCGACCTCGGCGCCGAGCGCCGCCTGGACCATCGTGATCGGAACCTGGCAGTGCAGATCGGGGCCTTCGCGCTGGAAGAGTTCGTGGGGCTTCACGGAAATCACGACGTAGAGATCACCTGGTGGTCCGCCGGAGATGCCAGCCTCGCCTTCGCCCGACAGTCGCAGCCGCGTGCCGTCGTCGACGCCCGCCGGGATTCGCACCTTGATCGTCTGCTGACCTTCAATGCGGCCCTGGCCGCGACAGTCACCGCACCGATCGCGAATGATCTCGCCGGCACCGGCGCACGCGTCGCAGGGACGGCTGACGCGGAAGAATCCCTGCTGGAGCACCACCTGCCCTGCCCCACGACAGCGGTCGCAGGTCTCGGGCGAGGTCCCGGGGCGTGCGCCGGAACCTTCACAGGTGTCGCAGGGACGCATCTTCGGGATCTGGATGGAGGGCTCGAGCCCCGCGAGCACGTCAGCGAGCTCGATCTCGAGGTTGTAGCGGAGGTCGGCGCCTCGCTGGCCGCGCCCGCGCCGTCGGCCCCCCGGACGACGCCCGCCGAAGAGGTCTCCGAACAGGTCGTCGAAGAGGTCCGTGAAGTTCCCGAGATCGCCGAAATCCTGGAAGCCGCCGGCGCCCGGGCCGCCCGCTCCCACGCCGGCGTGGCCAAAGCGGTCGTAGGCCTGCCGCTTCTCCGGGTCGGACAGGACCGCGTAGGCCTCCGAGGCTTCCTTGAAGCGCTCCTCGGCGGCAGGATCGTCCGGGTTGCGGTCCGGATGGTCCCGCATGGCGATCGCCCGATAGGCCTTCTTGAGCGCGTCGGCGTCCGCGTCCCGCGAGACGCCGAGAATTTCGTAGAAATCGCGCTTCGACAAATGGGGCACTCCCCGGCGGGAAGGCCGGTTCGACCGGGAACTCTAGACGCGGGCCTACCTCGGTCAAGCCCTGGATCGCGAGTTCAGCGGGGCGTCGGACCGACCCCGGGGGCACGCGCCCTACTCTTCTTCGGCCTCGCCACCCAGTTCGGCGTACAGCGCCTCGGTGAGCTCGAAGGTGCGGGCCGAGAGCTCGCCGATCGCCGCGCGCAGCGCCTCGACGGCCTCGTCCGAAGCGGCGTCGCGCACCGATTCGATCGCGCCCAGAAGCCCTGCGCTCTGTTCCTCGTTGATGTTCTCCTTGAACTCCTCGAGGGTGCGCTCGGTCGAGTAGATGAGTCCGTCGGCCTGGTTGCGAAGATCGATCAGTTCGCGGCGCGCCTGGTCGGCGTCGGCGTTGTGCTCGGCTTCGGCCACGAGCGTCTCGACCTCTTCCTCCGACAGACCGCTCGAAGCGGTCACCTGGATCTTCTGGGTGCGACCGGTCCCCAGATCCTTCGCCGAGACGTTCACGACGCCGTCGGCGTCGATGTCGAACGTCACCTCGATCTGGGGGACGCCGCGCGGTGCCGGCGGCAGGCCGACCAGTTCGAAGCGCCCGAGGGTCTTGTTGTCGGCCGCCATCTCGCGCTCGCCCTGGACGACGTGGATCCGGACGACGGTCTGGTGGTCTTCCGTCGTCGAGAACACCTGGCTCATCGTAGTGGGCACGGTGGTGTTGCGCGGAATGATCGGCGTGGACACGCCGCCCTGGGTCTCGACGCCGAGCGAGAGCGGGGTCACGTCGAGGAGCAGGACGTCCTCGACTTCGCCCGACAAGACTCCGGCCTGAATCGCCGCGCCGGCCGCCACGACCTCGTCGGGGTTGACGCCCTTGTGCGGCGGCTTCCCGAAGATCTGCTCGACCTCGCGCTGGATCGCGGGCATGCGGGTCATGCCGCCGACCATCACCACGTCGTCGATCTCGCCAGCGGAGAGCCCAGCGTCCTCGAGGGCCTGGGTGCACGGTTCGCGCAGCCGCTGGATCAGATCCTTGGTCTGCTCTTCGAGCTCCTGGCGGGTGATCGTCATCGCGAGGTGCTTCGGACCCTGGTCGTCCGCCGCGATGAACGGCAGGCTGACGTCGGTCTCCTCGCAGGAAGACAGCTCGTGCTTCGCGCGCTCGGCCGCCTCCTTGATGCGCTGGAGCGCCATCGCGTCCTTCTTGAGATCGATGCCGCTCTCGTCCTTGAAGGTCTCGAGCATGTGATCCGCGAGGCGCAGGTCCCAGTCCTCACCGCCGAGGAAGGTATCGCCGTTGGTACTGCGCACCTCGAACACCGAATCGTTGATCTCGAGGATCGAGACGTCGAAGGTGCCTCCGCCGAGGTCGAAGACCGCGATCTTGCCATTTTTGTTCTTGTCGAGACCGAAGGCCAGCGCGGCAGCCGTGGGCTCGTTCAGGATCCGCAGGACGTTGAGGCCGGCGATCTTCCCGGCGTCCTGGGTGGCTTGGCGCTGGGAGTCGTCGAAGTAGGCGGGGACCGTAATCACCGCTTCGGTGACGCCCTCGCCGATGAAGTCTGTGGCCGTCTCGCGCATCTTCGCGAGCACCATCGCCGAGATCTCCTGAGGCGAGTACGCGCGGTCGGCGATCTTGACCCGGACGTCACCGTTCTCGGCGGGCTCCATGCCGAAGGGTGCGATCTCGCGGAACTTCGAGACCTCTTCGCCTTCGTACTTGCGCCCGATCAGGCGCTTCACCGCGTAGATCGTGCTTTCGGGGTTGGTGACGGCCTGCCGCTTCGCGATCTGGCCGACGAGCTTCTCACCGGAATTGGAGAACGCGACCATCGAAGGCGTGGTCCGCGCCCCTTCCGCGTTCGTGATGACCTGGGAGTCGCCGTTGTCGTACAACGCGACGCACGAGTTCGTCGTGCCCAGATCGATTCCGATGACTTTGCCCATGACCGCTCGTCCCCCCGACCGCGGCCGCCTCTTTCGAGACGACTACCCGGCGGAGGGCTCCCCCTCGTCCGATTTTTCGCTCGGTGCCTTCGCCACGACCACTCGGGACGGACGCACCAGCCGATCTCGCAGCTGGTAGCCCTTCTCGAGGACCTCGACGACGCTGTTCGGGGGGGCGGAATCCACTTCTACTTGAGCCATCGCCTCGTGCAGCGCGGGATCGAAGACGCAACCCATCGCCTCGATCTCCGTCACGTGGTGCTTCTCGAAAACACCGAGAAGCTCGCGTCTCACGAGCTCGACACCCTGCAAAAAGCTCCCCAAGTCCCCGCCGTTGTTCTCTTGAGCGTGGCCGATGGCCCGGTCCAGGTTATCGACCACGGAAAGCAGGTCCTTGAAGAGATTCTGACTACCGAAGAGCACCGCTTCCTGGCGTTCCTTGGCGGCGCGCTTCCGGAAATTGGTGAAGTCGGCTTGAAGCCGCGTCATCTTGTCGCTCGCTTCGGCGAGCTGTTCGCGCAGCCGGAATACCAGGGCGTCGGAATCCTCTTCCGCCAGCGGATCGTCGAGCAGGAGGGCGTCGACCGCTTCGCCGACGTCGTCGGCCGCGGGAACCTCCTTCGGTTCCTCTTCCCCGCCCGACTCGTCGTCGTCGGAGCCCTCGACGGCCTCGGCCGCCTCACGCAGGGCGGCTTCGAGCTCGGGGTCGGTCGGAATCGAGGGCCCGCCGAGGCCGTCCGCGTCTTTCGGGTCGCCCGTGCTCATTCTGCCTGCAGCTTCTCTGTCATTCGCTGGGAGCAGTACGCCACCAGCGGAATTACGCGGGAATAGTCCATTCGGCTCGGCCCCATGACGCCCACCGCTCCGAGCGGGGCGTCGGCTTCGCCGTAATGGGTGGCCACGAGAGCGCAGCGCGCAAGGCTCGGGTCGCCCATTTCGGCACCCAGTGCCACGCACACGCCTGCTCCCGCCAGCATCTCCTCCACGACTTCGGCCAAACGCTCCTTCGCCTCCAGTGTTTCGAAGATTTCCCGCACCCGATCGGGGTCGCGATATTCGGGCTGGTCCAGCAGGGCGAGGCGGGCGGCCACCACGACGTCCACGGGTTCGTCGGCGGTCGGAGCCACGGCTTGTTCCCCGAGGGCCACCGCCCAGCGCAGCAGCCGGTCGGCCTCGGAGCGCAGGGCCTGGGCCTCGCGTCGCAGCTGGTCGCGCACCTCGGGGAGGGTGCGGCCGACCACGCGCTCGTTGAGCAGGAGGGCGGCGCGGTCGAGCTCCCGCTGCGAGACGTCGGAATCCGCGGGCAGGGTGCGGCGGTAGGTGTCGCCGGCGGTAGAGACCAGCACGGCCAGGATCCGCGCCGCGCCCAGCCGCACCAGGGACACGTGCTGGAGGCGAACCCGGTCGAGTCGTGGCGCCACCGCGAAACCGAGCAGACGCGTCTGCTGCGACAGGAGCTGGGCGGCCACCTCGACGACCTGTTCGGTTCCAGCACTGCCGACGCCGAAGTCGACGGTGCGTCGCTCGTAGTCGCTCACCGGGCGACGGTCGAGGAGGTGATCGATGAAGTGACGCAGGCCTTCCTGGGTGGGGACGCGTCCCGCCGAGGAATGGGGCTGCTCGACGAGACCGAGCTCTCCGAGCTCGGCCAGGGTGGTTCGGATGCTGGCCGCCGAAAGCGGTGTCGGGAGCAGATGCGAGAGGTGCTTCGACCCGATCGGCACCGCTTCACCGACGTAGGCACGCACCGCAGCACGCAGCACCTGGCGCTGGCGTTCGGTCAGGCCAGGTCCGATCGGGGGTTTCGGATGGGGGGAGAGCACTCGCTCGCGGGGCACCCGTCCAATCTACCCCAGCTTCCGGCCACACGAACTACCGCAGCTCTCGGCTACACGAACGACGTGAACACGTGGTCCGAGAGCATGCGCCCCCGGGGCGTGAGCCGTAGGCCGCCGTCGGGAGTCTCCTCGAGGAGGGCCTGCTCGAGCAGCCGCTCGACGTCGCGGGCGAAGAAGTCCCGGGGCGGCGCGCCGAAGGTGTCCGCGAAGGCGCGCGCGTCGACCCCTTCTCGCGTCCGTAGCGCCAGGAACATCGCCTCGCCCCGAGCGGTCGCCGCATCGAGCACTTCGTGCTCGGCCGCCGCGCCGTCCGCGCACGCCCAGTACGCATCGAGGTCGCGCGGGTTGTGGCGCCGCGCGCCGAAGGGCTGGCCCGGCCCGATCGGCTCGGACGACACGGCGCCCATCCCCAAGCCCAACACGGGGAGGCGCTGCCAGTAGCGTCGGTTGTGCACGGCCTCGGCACCGCGCTTCGCGTAGCTCGAGATCTCGTAGCGCGCGTAGCCGGCAGCCTCGAGACGCGCTTCGACGGTCTCGAGCATCTCGGCGGCGAGCGTTTCCTCGATGGGGTGGAGCCGGCCATCCGAGGCCGCCCGTGCGAACGGAGTTCCCTCCTCGAAGGTGAGTTCGTAGACGGAGAGATGTTCGGGGGCGCACGCGATCGCCGCATCGAGGTCGGCTTCGACACCGCCTCGCTCCTGCTCGGGTGCCGCCACGATGAGATCCAGCGACGCGCGACCGAAGCCCGCTTCCCGGACCGCCGCCCAGGTGGCGTGCCCTTCCGCAGCCCGGTGGGCGCGGCCCAGGCGTCGCAGCGTGGTGTCGTCGAAGGACTGCATGCCGACCGACACGCGGTCCACCCCGGCCTCTCGAAAGCCCGGCAAGCGCGCGCGCTCCACAGTACTGGGATTGATCTCGAGGGTCACTTCGCGCGGTATCCCCGGGAACCGGGCGCGCACGCTCTCGATGAGGGTCGCGATGCTCTCGGGACGCAGCAGCGATGGCGTCCCGCCGCCGAAGTAGATCGTGGCCAGCTCCCTCCCGGCGAACGCGGAGGCGCGGTGGTCGAGCTCGCGCTGCAGCGCGGCCACGTAGCGCGCCTCGTCGTCGGGCTGCAGCACGCGCGTGGCCACCACGGCGAAGTCGCAGTAGGGACAGACCCGTTCGCAGAACGGCACGTGCAGGTAGACGCCCACGTCGGACACGGAGCGAGCATCGTCCCGCCGCGCGGGCGCCGCAACGAGGGACGCTAGACCCCGCTGCGAATCGCGCGGAGTCGCGTCAGCGTCTGCCGCGAGACGACCTTTCGCTCACGCCAGATCTGGGGAAGCGCGCGCACCAGCCCGACCAGGCCTTCGAGGTAGTGCTTCGCGTAGCCGTAGCGGAGCGAGCGCAGCGCCCAGAGCGCGAGGCGCGGCACGGTGTAGGCCAGGGCCTGGGGAACCGGCAGCCGTCGCAGCGCGATCCAGCAGCGGTTGCGCACGTTGAGGGCATGGCGTGGATCCGCCAGGTGGTTCAGGTCTCCCCGCGGCGCGCCGTGGTGCACCGGCTCGGGCAGATAGTGGATCTCGCCTCCACCGTCGATCAGGGCCAGGGCCAGGTCCCACTGCTCGCCCCCCCAGAAGAGCGACTCGTAGTAGCCACCCGCCCGTTCGAGCGCGTCGCGGCGGAAGGCCACCGCGGCCTCGCTGATCTGATCGGTCTCGAAGCTCTGGTCCTGGAAGCCGTCGCGCGACCGCGGATGCCACCAGTGGGCATCGGCGTACTCCCGCCCCTCGCCGTCTTCGGTGATCTTCAGGGTCGTCGCCACGCACGCGGGATGCGTCGCGAAGTGCTCGAGCACCCGCGCCAGAGCACCGGGCCGCAGCAGCCGGATGTCGTCGTCGAGGGACAGCACGACGGGCGCGCGCGCCTCGCGGAAGCCGACGTTACGCCCGCGAATCCCGCAATTCTCGGTGAGCGCCACGAGCTCCACCTGCGGGAACTCGGCGCGGACCATGTCGGCGCTGCCATCCTCGGAGGCGTTGTCGACGACGACGATCTGCACGCTGTCGTGGTCCTGGTTCACGACCGAGGCAAGGCCGTCGCGCAGCATGTCGCGGCGGTTGTAGCTCAGGAAGACCACGCTGAGGCGCGGCGCTTCGTCCTTCGGAGCGTCCGCGTCACCGCGGAGGTGCGCGCGCTCGGTCACGATTTGCCGCCGCCCGCTTCGACGAGCGCGGCCAGGGCCCGCACGGTCGGGTCCTTGAAGAACGCCTTGATGCCGACCTTCACGCCGTGGCGTTCGCGCACGATGCGCAGGCAGCGCGTGGCCAGGAGCGAGCTGCCGCCGAGGTCGAGAAAGTTGTCCTCGGGAGCGATGCGTGCGAGCCCGAGTTCGGTCGCCCAGATCTCACCGACCGACTGCTCGAGCTCGTTGCCCAATGCCTCGATGGCGGGAGCGCCCTCGGCAGGAGCTTCGGCGTCGGCCGCCGTCGTGTCCGCCTGGGCAATCGCATCGGCCGGGCGCCGCGAGATCACCAGGCGCCGACGTCCCGACGCGAGCGCCGCGGCGAAGCAATCGAAGCCCTCGGCGAGTTCCACGTAGTCCGAGAAACGCTCCTCGGCGGCTTCGCCGGCCATCCCCACGCCGCGCCACATCGGCCAGTCGAGGGTCCGAACCGGGAGCTCGCGCTCCGCGTCGGACCAGGCATCGAGCACCGCGTTCGCCGCGGCGTAGTCCGCGTGGCCGCCGGGCGCCTGGAGCCCGAGGACCGAGGAGAACAGCGCGACGAACGAGAGTTCGCGTCCACGCAGGGCGTCGAGGAGCACCGCGGTGCCCTCGACCTTCGGCGCGAGCACCGCATCGAGATCCGCCGCTTCCCGCATGCGCAGCAGCCCGGGAACCACGGTCCCGGCCGCGTGCAAGACACCAGCGAGCGTGGGGCAGCGCGCGTCGATATCCGCGAGCAGAGCAGCGACGTTTGCCGGATCGGTGACGTCAGCGGGAATCACCTCGATGCGCCCGCCGGCGCCGGTGCACTCGGCAAAGCGACGCGCGGCATCGCGGACCGCTTCGGGGTAGTCGGCGAGCGCAGCGGCGTCGTCCCAAACTTCCTTCGGCGGGAAGGCGCGGCGACCGACCAGCACGACGGTGGGTCCGCCGGGGGTGGCCCATGCGCAGGCCAGCCCGGAACCGATCCCGCCGAGCCCCCCGGTGACGAGCAGGGTCTGGTCGGCGCCGAGCGGCGGCGACGCGGGCTCGAGCGACACGGCCTCGAAGCAACGCTGCCAGAGGTAGCCGTCGCGCAGCGCCCAGGGCGCGCCCCCGTCGAGGTCGGAACAGCGCCAGAGGTTCGCGAGATCGCTGCCGGCGTCGACATCGACGCTGCAGACCCGGGTCCCCGGCACTTCCTCGACCAGGCTGCGGCAGGCAGCGTCGGCCATCGCCCGGTTCGGATCCACCGCGTCGCTGCGGCCGACCGCCTGGGCACCGCGCGTCAGCACGAGCAGGGAGAAGCCGTCGGCGCGAACCGACTCACCCGCTTCGAAGAGCGCACCAAAGGTCTCGAAGGCGTCGCGGCGCGTCGCCTTGGCTTCGCCGAGCAACCCGCCGTGCACGATCTGCAGGGGCGCGTCCAGCGGGAGCGATGCGTCGCGCAGCAGCGCTTCCCAGTCCACATCTCCGGCCTGCGCGCGCACCACGCGCGCACCCGCGGCTTCGAGCTCCGTGGCAAGGGGTGACAAGACGGCGCCGTCGCCGTCGACGAGTAGCCAGGTCGCGGCCGACGGCTCGGGACCGCCGTGCTCGTCGAGCGCCTCGCCTCGCCGCCAGCTCGGCGCGAAGGCCTGCGCGCGCTCGGCCGGCTTGCTCTCCGGCGTGCGCGCGTCGGACGCCGCCGACGCCGGCCAGTGTCGCGTGCGGTCGAAGGCCGTTCCCGGCAGCGGCACGCGCCGGCCCGGATCTTCTCCGAGCGCCTCCCAGTCGAGCGCGCCGCCGGCCGCCCAGACCCGACCGGCTGCGGCGAGCAGATGCCGACCATCGTCCTCGTCGCTGTCCGCCCGCGGGAGCGAAGCGATCGCCCGGAAGGTGTCTCCGGCGTGTGCCTGTCGTGCGAGCGACGTCAGTGCCTGGCCCGGGCCGACTTCGATGGCGAGCGCCGCACGCCCTTCGAGCAGCGTCTCGAGACCGGCGCGGAAACGCACTGTGCTGCGCACGTGGTCGGCCCAGTACTGGGGATCCATCGCGTGCTCGGGCTGGATCCAGGTGCCCGTGACGTTCGATACGAACGGGAGATTCGGTGCGTGTCGATCACGCTGGGAGACGAACTCGCGGAACGGCGCGAGCATCGGCTCCATCATCGCGGTGTGGAAGGCGTGCGACGTGTGGAGCCTTCGATGGGGCCAGTCCTTCTCGGTGAGGGTGGCCTCGAGCGCTTCGATCGCCGCGAAGGGGCCCCCGACCGCGAGGGTCTCGCGGCCGTTCTCGACCGCGATCGAGACACCGTCGGGGAGCACGCCGGCGAGCTGCGCCTCGGTGGCGGACACGGCGAGCATCGCGCCGGGCTCCATCGACTGCATCAAGCGCCCGCGCTCGCACACGATGGCAAGCGCGTCGGCGAACGAGAACACGCCCGCGACCGTCGCTGCCACGTACTCGCCGATGCTGTGACCCAGCATCGCGGCCGGCGCGATGCCGAGCGCCTGCCAGTGGGTCGCCAGAGCGTGCTCGAGCACGAACAGCGCCGGCTGGGTGTTCTCGGTGCGCGCGAGGGCCGTCTGCACGGCGTCGCTCGGCTCGGCCTGGAGTAGCTCCGCCACTTCTCCGCGACCCAGACGCTCGAGCTCGACGAGGCCGGCATCGAACGCACGGCCAAACTCGGGAAACAGGGCGCGCGCAGCGCGCCCCATGCCCGCGTGCTGGGAGCCCTGCCCCGAGAACAGGAACACGGGCTGGGCCCCCGCCAGTGCCTGGTCCTGCACACGTCCCGCGCCGCTCGCCCGGAGCCCGTGGATCAGCTCGTCGGGCTCGGCGGCAACGACGGCGCGGCGTTCGTTCCAGCCCGCCTGTCGGCGCAGCAAGGTGTGCGCGACGTCGTGCACCTCGGGCTGCTGGCCCTCGGCGGTCTTGGCGAGCAGCTCGCAGGTCGCGTCGAGGGAGGACGCGGATTTCGCCGAGAGGGGCACGAGCCGCGGCGTGCGCGCCGGCGCCGCCCCTTCCTGCTCCGGCGCGCTCTCGAGGATCACGTGGGCGTTCGTTCCGCCGATGCCCAGGGCGGTCACGCCCGCGCGCAGCGGCCCGCTCGGCGGGTTCCATTCGCGCAGCTTGTCGTTCACGTAGAACGGCGAGTCGTCGAGCTCGAGCTCCGGGTTCGGCTCGCGGAAACCGACCGTCGGCGGCAGCGCGCGCGCCTGCATGGCCCGCACGACCTTGATCAACCCCGCGACGCCGGCGGCGGCGTCGAGGTGACCGATATTGCTCTTCACCGCGCCGAGCGCGCAGAACTGCTTCGCCTCGGTCTGGGTGCGGAAAGCGCGGTTCAGGGCCGCCACCTCGATCGGATCGCCGAGGTAGGTCCCGGTACCGTGGCACTCGATGAAGCTGATCGTCTCGACGGGAACGCCGGCCACGGCGAGCGCCTCGACGACGAGGTCGGCCTGGGCCGTCAGGCTTGGCGCCGTGAACTCGGACTTCGACGCCCCGTCGTTGTTGACCGCGGAGCCGCGGATCACCGCGTGGATACAGTCGCCGTCGGCCTCTGCGTCTTCCAGGCGCTTGAGCAACACCGCGCCGGCGCCGCTCCCGAAGACCGTGCCGTCCGCCCGTCGGTCGAAGGTGCGGACGTGGCCCGACTTCGAGAAGACGCTGCCCTCTTCGTGGAGGTAGCCCGCCAGGAGCGGCACCCGCACGGCCGCGCCGCCGGCCAGCGCCATGTCGCACTCGCCGTTGAGCAGGCTCTGGCAGGCCATGTGCACCGCCACGAGCGAAGACGAGCACGCGGTCTGCACGGTCATCGCGGGGCCGCGCAGGTTGAGCTTGAAAGCGGTGCGCGTCGCCAGGTAGTCCTTGTCGTTCCCGACGAGGGTGGGCAGATAGTCGTCGGAGAATGCCGGGACCAGCCCGGTGTTCAGGAAGAAGGTGTTCATCGCACTGCCGGCGAAGATGCCGACGGGCATGTCGCAGGCATCGGGCCGGTAGCCGCCGTGCTCGAGGCACTGCCAGGCGAGCTCGAGGAAGATCCGCTGCTGCGGATCGATCACCGTCGCTTCGCGGGGCGAGTAGCCGAAGAAGGCGGCGTCGAAGCAGTCGGCATCGTCGAGCACCGAGGTACGTCCGACGTAGCGGGGATCGTTGCGCAGCCGCTCGGGAACGCCCGTCGCCTCGAGCTCCTCGGGCGACACCGAGCGCAGGGACTCGACCCCTCCCTCGAGGTTCTGCCAGAACGTGTCGATGTCGGGTGCGCCGGGGAAACGGCCGGCCATCCCCACGATCGCGATCTCGGTGGGATCCTCTTCGTCGCGCTCGTCGTGGTCCTGTGCGCCGGGCGGGGCCATCGCCGTCTTCCTCCGCGCCTAGCGTCGCCGGCGTGCGCGGCGCTTGCGACCGCGCTCGGCGCTCGCATCGAGCCCCGCCTGGCGGTCTTCCCCGCCCTCGTCCCCGAGCGCGATGGCGAGCGCGCGAACCGTCGCGCCTTCGAACATGGTCACCGTCGAAATGCGGCGCCCGAGCTTCGCGCTGAGATCCGACGCGATGCGCACGGCGAGGAGCGAGCTCCCCCCCAGCGCGAAGAAGTCGTCGTCGATCCCGACGCCGTCGAGCTTCAGGGCCTGACACCAGGACGCGCTGATCTGCTTCTGCAACTCGGTGCTGGGTGCGACGAACGCGGTCTCGAGGGTCGGCCGCGGTCGCGTGAGCTGGCGCGCGAGCGCCTCGAGGATCTGCGTCGCGCTCGTGAGCTCCGCGGGGATCCGCTCCAGGGTCGCGTGACGCGCCGGGGCCGCCTTCGGCTCGCGCGCCGTCGCCGACGCTCCGCCGCTCGCGGCCTCGGCCGCGGTCGGGTCGAAGCGGGTCTCCGCGACCTCCTCGGCCGGGGCGAGAAAGGATCGCTCGTCACCCACGCTCGCACCCGAAAGGCTGCTCGCCGCCTCTTCGCCGAGCGTCCGCATCAGGAAGGTCGCCGCGGGCTCGTTCTTCTCCGAGCGACGGAAGCCGAGGCGCACCTCGGAGAGGCCCCGCTCGCGCGCGAGCGCGCCGAGGTGGGCGAGCATCTGGTGCTCGACGCCACGCCCGAGCACACGACAGCTCACCAGGAAGGCATCGACGTCGAGGACGTCACTCGTGGTCCAGCGCATGGCGCCGACGATGCCGTAGTCGCCGAAGCGGTCCCGCACCGACACGAGGCGCCAGCCCGCATCGTCGCGGCCACAGGTCTGGGCCACTTCCTCGACGCTGCAACGCGGGGTCGTGAAGTTGAACTGGTTGGTGCGCTGGGTGAGCTGCGAGGTGCGCTCGTAGTGTTCTGGCGTCGCGGCGTAGACGTCCACCTCGAGGCCCAGGCTCTCGATGAAGTCCGAGAGGGTGACGACCTCCGAGCGCAGCGCGCGACGCTCCTTCTCCTGGTCGTAGAACTGGGCGCGGCGCCGATCCTCGTCGGTCGTGACGAGACGGTCCAATGCCCACAGATGCGCCGAGAAGTCTCGGAGCGCGTCGGCGCCCTGGGGCGCCTGCAGGCAGAGCACCTCGGGGCAGGCCGCGCGCACCTCGGCCAGCTCGACCGGGTTGTCGTCGACGAAGACGAAGGAGTCGATGCCGAGGTTGAGGTCGGCAGCGAGCTCTCGCAGCCCCTGGGACTTCGCCTCCCAGCCGATCTTCCAACCGGCCAGGTGGTCACGACGCAGGACGAAGTCGTCGCGGCCGTCGAAGACCTTCCAGACGTCGGCCTCTTCGTTCTTGCTGGCCAGACACAAGAGCATGCCGCGTTCGCGTGACTCGACCGCCAGCTGCTGCAGGGCCCGGTGCCCGGCGTGGAACTCGAGGTCGCCCGCGGCACTCTCACCGCAGACGCCGCCCCAGAGGGTGTTGTCACAGTCGAGGACGAGCACCTTCTTCGGCGGCGTCGACACCGCGTGCACGCCGCGGAAGGCCTGGGTGCCGAGCGCGGCGTAGGCCGCCGGCGTATAGGGCACGTGCCCCATCACGTTGCCGTGGGGATCGAAGGAATCGGTCACCCCGTAGCGCGTGAGCAGGTCCGACATCGGCAGGAGCGACGTCGCACCGATCGCCGCGACGGCGTCGGCGAGCCGCGCCTCGGCGTCGTCGATTGCCTTCGACACCGCCGGATCGGCGAGCGCCTCGGGCGACGAAGGCGTGAGCCCCAACAGGATGGGCGCCCCACCCCGCGCGTCGTAGGCCTCGAGCCCCTGGGTGAACTCGTCGACGGCCCGCCCCAGCTGGGCGCCGGGCGACTGGGCCTCGGCGTCGGCCGCGGCCTCGCCGCGCCGGGCGAACACCCCGTAGAGTCCGGAGCGCTCGAGCAGCTTCTCCTGCTCCACGAACACCTGGAAGCCGCGGTCTTCGAGGATCTGACGCGCCTCTTCGATCTGGCCTTCGCCCGAATCGTGCACCTCGAGCACGACCTGCTGGATCATCGGCCAGTGGTCGTCGTCGATGCCGTGCAGCACGGCGAGCTCGCTCTTCTCGGCGTCGACCTTCAGGAGATCGATGTGGTCGATGTTCTCCTGGCGGATGATCTCGGAGACGGTGCGCAGCGGACACAGGAAGGTCTCCGTGTCGGTGCGGCTCTCCATCATGTTCTCGGCGTACTCCCCGGCGTCGGAGACGTCGGCACCGAGCTCGTCCTCGAGCACGTTCTTCACGACGGCCTTGATGGCGTCGCGGTCTTCGGCGTGATCCGCGTGGAACGTCGAGAACACGGAGGAGTTTCGATAGAAGGTGAACTCGGCCTCGCTGTTCGAGTCCGAGAGCCCCATGTTGAAGGCCTTCGCCTCGGGCACGTAGAGCTTCGTGTTCGTCGACAGGATCCCGAACACGGCCGGCGACGGCTCGAAGGAGAGCACCTGAACGCCGGGCGACTCGGTCTGACAGAAGAGCGAGAACAGGCCGATGTTCGCGCCGACGTCGATCACGCACTTCGCGTTCTTGAAGTCGATGCCGTACCGGCAGTAGGCGCGGTCGACGAAGATCTCCTTGTGGAGGTAGCGCGTCTCGTAGGCGTTGAGCTGCGCGATCTCGGCCGAAGGCGAGAAGGGGTAGCGGTCCTTGCCGTCCAGCAGGGCCGCCTGCTCGGCGGCGGGCAGCTCGGAGCTGAGCGTGGCGCGCTCGGAGAGCCAGTCCTCTACCCGCACCAACGCGACGTTCACGCCGCCGCTGTTGGTGCCGAAGGTGCTGGCCGGGTCGAGCAGCTCCTGTTGCAGCTGGTTGTAGGGAGCGAAGCGCAGCTCGGTGGGCATGCCGAGCTCCTCGGCCCAGAACTCCATCGCGTCGGCGACGGGCTCGGCCGTGAAGTTCGCGGCGATCGCGACCGGCTGGGTCGGCGCGCACTCGGCGTAGCCGAGTTCGACATCGCTGAGCTCGGCCACGAGACTGCCGTCGCCCGCGAGCAGGCGCACGCGACCGCGCGCGCCATCGGGGCTGGCCTGCGCCACCTCCGCGTAGGCGTACTCGGCCTCGATGTCGTCCGCGACGAGGACGGCTCCGCCGAAGCCCTGGAGCGTGAAGGTGTGACCGTCGACGGCCGCCGCCACCGCGAGGGCCTGCACGGCCCAGTCGAGCACGCACGGGTCCACGCCGAAGCGGTCGGCGCGCGCATCGTCGGGCGCGGCGAGCCGCGCGAGAACCTCGCCCTCGCCCTGCCAGAGCGCGGTCAGACCGCGGAAGGCCGGGCCGTACTCGTTGCGGTTCGCGCGCAGGGTCGCGTAGGCCGCGGTGACGTCCCCGGCCTCCAGACGCGCTTCGAGCGCCCCGAGATCCATCGCGTCCGCCGTCGAAGCATCCGCCGCGCCGACGAAACCGGTCGCGCAGGCCGAGCTGCCGTCCTCGAGCACGTCGAAGCGCTGGTCGCTTCCGTCGGCACTGAGCGCGAGCACGACCGGCGGTGCCTCGCGCTCGGGCGCGATCAACGCGCGCTCGAAGCGGAAGTCGCGCAGACGCACCGGCCACTGACCACCGGCGTCGATCCAGGCCGTCGCCGCGCAGGCGGCGTGGAGCATGCCCGGCACCACCACCGTCGACTGGAAGGCGTGGTCGGCGAGGAAGGGATGGCGCTCGAGATCCAGGCGGAGTTCGTAGCGGCCGGCCTCGCCGGTGGCCACGAAGGGACGCTTGTCGGTTTCCGTCATCGGATGGGCAGCCTCTTGTCCAACAGTCTTGGGATCAGGATTCGAAGATGAGAGAAGGGATTCGCTCGCCGCGGGGGCGGTCAGGCGTCTTCCTGGAGTGCCAGGCCCGCACGGACCTCGGGGGCGTGCGCGATCGCCGTCTCGACGATGTGGGCGATGCGCTCGATGGTGCCGGCGTCGATCTCCATGCCCGTGGGCAGCACCATCACGCGGTCGGTCAGCCGCTCGGTGTGGGGCAGCAGCAGCCCGGCGTGGGGGAAGAGCGAGCGGTAGGGCTCCATCTGGTGGCAGCCCGGATGGAAGTAGCGCCGCGCCTTCACGTTCTCCGCGTGCAACACCTGGGTGAGTTCGTTGCGGGTGAGCCCCGCCGCGGCCTCGTCGACCTCGAGCACGACGTACTGGTAGTTGTTGTGCTCGGACCGGTCGTAGTCGATCAGCGCCAGGCCCGGCAGGCGTCCGAGGACCCGGTGGTAGGTGTCCATGTTCTCGCGGTTGCGCGCGACGACGTCGTCGATGGCATCGAGCGACGTCAGCCCCATCGCCGCCGAGATCTCGTTGAGCTTCCCGTTCGTCCCGAGGTAGCGGACGTCGTCTTCGCCGGCGAAGCCGAAGTTCCGCATGTATCGCATGGCGATCGCAATCTCGTCGTCGTTGGTCACGACCGAGCCGCCCTCGAAGGTGTTCATGAACTTCGTGGCGTGGAAGCTGAAGACCTCGACGTCGCCGAAGCCGCCGAGCATGCGCCCACCGTGTGAGCAGGCAAACGCGTGGGCCGCGTCGAACATCAGCCGCAGCCCGTGACGGTCGGCGACCTCGCGCAGCGGCTCGATCGCGCAGGGTCGGCCCCACACGTGGACGCCCACGATGCCCGAGGTGCGCGGCGTGATCATGCGCTCCACCTGGACCGGGTCGAGGTTGTGGGTCTCGGGATCGATGTCGCAGAAGACCGGCGTGATCTCCTGCCACTGCAGCGCGTGGGCGGTCGCGATGAACGTGAACGACGGCACGATCACTTCGCCGGTGAGACCCAGCGCGCGCGCGGCGATTTCGAGGGCCACGGTGCCGTTGCACATGGCCACGCAGTGCTTCACGCCGATGATGTCGCAGACCCGCTGCTCGAACTCGTCGCAGAGTGGTCCGGCGTTGGTGAGCCAGACCCGGTCCAGGGCCCCCTCGATCCGATCGAGCAGCCGCTTCCGATCGCCCACGTAGGGGCGGCCGACGTAGAGCGGCTGATCGAAAGCGGGGGCTTCCCCGAAGATGGCGAGCTTGGGTGTCATCGCGTGCTCAACTGGCTGCGCTCGGCCCCAGCGGTGCGCCCGGGCGTCCCCACCGACTGTCGCGGGTCCATCGGGAACGTGCAGCTCCGTCCCGATCCTGCCGTCGGGCAGTGGGTCGTCGCTCCCGGGGGTGAAGTGACGTCGAGATCATTTTCGCCCTCTGATCGCTCCGGACCCGGACGCCACGGCCCGAGCCGACGGCGCGTTCCAGCGCAGTTGGCGCCCCCTCGAGGCGGCGCCAGGGCTCTTCGAGCCCACCGACGTACTCGCATCCGCATGGTAACCGATGGCCTGAAACTCCGATTCCACGGCGTCTCCGCGGTCGGGATGCTTCCGGGGGTGTGGATCGGTCGCCCCGAAGGGGTACTGGAGCCCTCAGACGTGTGCAGTTCCACCGACGACGAACGCCGATACCGACTTCGAGGTCGGTCGCTGCGGCGGCCCTGCCAGCCGTCGCCTCAGAGGCGGATCGGGGGCGGGCCCGGCTCGCCGAAGACCTGGTCGCGCGCCCAGCGGAGCCCCTTGTCGAGCAGCGGGGCGTGGAGCTTCAAGAGGATCTTGAAGGGCTCGGTCTTGGAGACGCGCGGATCGGCCCAGGCGCGATCACGCGTGCACATTTCGAGGTACTTCCGCGCCTCCTCGGGCTCACCGGCGTCGGCGTGCTCGTGGGCGAGGTCGTAGTAGCGCCGGTAGCGGGCGTCGTGGAAGGGACGGGCGCGCTCGTCGTCACCCAGGTGCGCGATGAAGAGATCGAGCATCGTGAGGTTCGACTTCAGGGCGGCGATCCGATCGGTGCGCATGCCGGCCCAGGCGCCGGTCGCGTGCAGGCGGTGCACCGAGGTCGCCACCGGAATCCAGCCGATGTCGCCGCGCTCGGCCCAGAACACGAACAGCGGCCAATCCCCGCACGGCGCGGTGAAGAACCACTCGGGCAGGATGCGGCGATGCTCGGTGCGCAGCAGCACCGACGAGGTCTCGATGCCCACCCATTCGGAGAGATCCGCCAGGGTGTAGACCGGCTTGCGCCACTTCGGGTGCACGACCTGGGGGTCGGGCTCGTTGTCCTCGACGCACTTGTGGACCGAGGTGAAGCACATCGACATCTGGGGGTTCTCGTCGAGCAGCGCGACCTGCTGGCGGAGCTTCCCCGGATGGATCCAATAGTCGTCGCCATCGAACATCGCGATGTACCGACCGCGGCAGATGTCGAGGGACTGGATGAAGTTGTAGGGCGCGGTGAGGTTCTTCTCCTGCGCCCGGACCTTCACGATGTCCGGGTGCTGGGCCTCGTAGCGACGCGCCACCTCCACCGTGTCGTCGGGCGAGCAGTCGTCGGCGACGATCAGCTCGATGCCGCCTTCGAAGTCCTGAGCCAGCACGCTCTCGATCGCGCGACCGATGTAGCGACCGTGGTTGTAGGCCATCATCAAGACGCTGACGGCCGGTGCTTCGCTCATGCCTGCCTGGTCCTCTCCGACTCGCCGCTGCGGCGTGCGCCCCCTCCAGAGCGCGGGATCCCCGAAGGATCGGCGACTCTCCCAGGAGACTGGAGCCGCCGGACCGTCTGCCACGCGAAGCGCGGGGCGCGGGCCCCGAAATTGAAGCGGGAATGGCGAAACAGTAGCCTGCGCGGCAGCCAGTCCCCGTAGGTCGCGCCGAGCCTACCTCAAGGTTGCAGCAACGTGTCCGATCGAGGGCTGTGCGGAGCGACCCGGGAGCACGAGCGAGGCACCTCCATGCGTGATCTCTATGGCATCGGTGGTTTGCGCCTCGTACAGCGCCTGTTCCTGGCGGTCGGGATCGGCAGCGCCGCCATGCTGGGCTTCAGCCTGGCCAGTGGAATCTTCCAGCTGCCTTGGATGGGCGTCGTCTGCGGGAGTGTGCTGGTGCTGCAGGCGGTCATCGCCAGCCGCGCCTTCGAGGCGATGTCGGGCGCGTTCCTCCGCCTCGACATCGAGGTCTACCTGCGCACCGAGCCGATCTTCCTGCGCCACGCCGGGTTCTGGGCGAGCGTGGGGCTGGGGGCCCTCGGCGCCGCGTTGGCCGTGGCCCATCTGGTGTGGAGCGCCCCGCCGCTCCCGATCGCCGGGGGGGTGCTCGCCGCGGCCTGGTCCCTGCCCCTCTGGGTCTCGATCAAGATTGTGCGTCGCATGCAGGGCGAAGCGCGACGCAATCAGCACGTGATGAACCAACTCCAGTCCGCGTGCGAGAACGCGCCGAACCGCGCCGCGCTCTCGCGGGTCGAGGCGACGCTGGCGTGCTTCCGGGCCGAGGAGCAGCGGAACCCCTGGCCGGGGGGCGTCCGGGGTGTCGGGCTCGTCGACCTCCCGAGTCGGGCCTGGTATCAGGCGAAGGACTTCCCCTTCGTCGCCGACCTCGAGGCCCACGGCGATACGCTCGTCCGCGAGTTCGAAGCGCTGCGCGACTCGGCCGACCTCGGCTTCTCCGAGTACGCCTACGGCAACGTCGGGCGGGACTGGGACGCCCTCGAGCTCTTCGAGCCCGACGGCACCACGCCCACCGAGGCCGCACGCCGCCACTGCCCGACCACCGTCGAGCTGCTGCGCGCCTTCCCCGGCCACTACACCCGGCACCGCCAGTACTCGCGGATGGGCCCGCGAGGCCTGATCGGCCCGCACCGCGACGACGGAAACCTCGTCCTCAACTGTCACGTAGGCGTCGAGATTCCCGAGGGCGTCTGTGAAATCCGAGTCGGCCACGAGGTGCGGAGCTGGGAGCTGGGGCGCGCGATCGTCTTCGACCCCTCGTTCGAGCACGAGGTGTGGAATCACACCGATGCCTTCCGCACCGTCCTCCAGGTGAGCTTCTTCAACCCGGCCCTCACGCCGGACGAAATGGAGTTCATGGAGCAGCACTTCTTCGGAAAGGCCAGCAGCGGATGAGCGCGGGCTATCAGCACCCCGACTACGTCGCGTCGCTCTCCGAGTTCGGTGAGCCGCTACTGCTGCCCGGTTCGGGTGGCGCGCTGCTGGTGCGTCCGATCCCGGGCAGTGACGCGCGCGACGCGATGGGGGCCTACCCCCTGCTCAGCTGCAGCGACTGGAGTGGTCTCCCCGACGACCTCGAGACGCGCACCGAAGGGCTCGTTAGCGTGGTGGCGGTGACCGACCCCTTCGGCAACTACGACGAGGCCCTGCTCGAACGCTGCTTCGACTTCGTGCGCCCCTGGAAACACCACTTCGTGGCGGACAGCGAGCTCCCGGTCGAGAAGATCGCGTCGAAGAACCACCGCAAGATGAGCCGCCGCGCCCAGCGCCTCGTCGAGGTCGAGACCTGCGCCGATCCGAGCGCCCACGCCGACGAGGTCCACGCGTTGTACGGCGTGCTGATCGAGCGCCACGGGCTGCGCGGCATTCACGCCTTCTCGAAGCAGTCCCTGGCCCGGCAGCTCGAGGTGCCGGGGATGGTGATGTTCCGCGCCACCCACGAGGGCGAGGTCGTCGGCCTCGATCTCTGGTACGTCCAGGACGACGTGGCCCAGGGCCACCTCGCGATGTTCAGCGAGAAGGGCTACGAGGTGCGCGCCTCCTTCGCGACGAAGTGGCACCTGATCGAGCACTTCCGGGGCCGCGCGCGCTGGATCAACTTCGGCGGCGCCGCCGGCACCGACCCCGACGCCGACGACGGCCTCACCCGCTTCAAGCGCGGCTGGTCGAGTGAGACCCGCCCTTCCTATCTGTGTGGGAAGATCCTCGACCCCAAGGCCTACGACGCCCTGGTCGCCGAAGCGGGAGCCGAGGGGGCGTACTTCCCGCTCTATCGCGCCGGCGAGTTCGCGTGACGGACGCACCGCGCACCATCGGCGGTGTCTTCGGCCTGGTCGACCCTGCGGCGCGCCACGCCGGCGGACCGTTCCGCACAGACGACGTCTACCTGGCCACCGCGCGGGCGGGGGTCTACCTGCTGGCCCAGGCCCTCGATGCGCCCCAGGTCTGGCTCCCGGCCTATACCTGCGACTCGGTCTACGGCGCGGCGAAGCAATCGGGAAAGACGGTCCGCTACTACCCGGTCAGTGGCCAGCTCGGGTTCCCCGCCGACGATGCCTCCCGCGCCTGGCTGGACGAAGTCGGACGTGGAGACCTCGTCGTGTCGATCGACTACTTCGGGTTCGTCCCCGAGGACGATCTGCGCCGGCGGGCGAAGGCCCAGGGGGCGTGGATCCTCGACGACGCCAGCCAGGCGATGCTCTCGCGCGACACCGGTCGCGACGCGGACTTCCTGCTCTTCAGTCCGCGCAAGTATCTCGGCGTGCCGGACGGGGGCGTGCTGCGCGACCTCCTCGGGTCGGGCGTGGCACTGCCTGCACTGGTCCCCGCACCCACGGACTGGTGGCTCACGGCTCTCGGGGCCACGATCGGGCGACGCCGCTTCGATGCGGCCGGCGGCGACCGCGACTGGTTCGGTCTCTTCCAGAAGGCCGAGACCGACGGACCGATCGGCGCCTACGCGATGAGCGAGCTCTCGCGGACCCTGCTCCATCACTGCGTCGACTACGCCGAGGTCGCGCGCACGCGCTGCGCGAACTACGCCCAGCTACTGGCCGCGCTCGAGCCGATCGCGCTCTACCCGCGCCTGCCCGAGGGCACGGTGCCGCTCGGGTTCCCGGTCCGGATCCCCGACCGCGAGCCCGTACGCCAGGCGCTCTTCGCCGAGGAGATCTTTCCGCCGGTGCACTGGCCGATCGAAGCGTTCGTGCCGAGCCACTTCGACGCGAGTCACGCGCTCTCGCGGGAGATCCTCACCCTGCCCTGCGACCAGCGCTACGACGCCCAGGACATGCAGCGCATCATCGATATCGTGACGGCGCAGGGCCTCTAGGCGGCCCCTGCGAAGAGGAGCGTATGGCCCAGATCGTGGTCTTCGGATGCGGCGACGTCGCCGCCACCCTGCAGTTCTTCCTCGAACACGACTCGCCCCACGAGGTCGTCGCGTTCACCGTCGACGCGGCCTACCGCAACCAGGACACCCACATGGGGCTGCCCGTGGTCGCCTTCGAAGAGGTCGAGGCGAAGTTCGGCCCGAGCGATCACGAACTGATGATTCCGCTCGGGTTCGCCCAGATGAACGCGCTGCGCGCCGACAAGTGCGAGGCCGCGAAGGCGAAGGGCTACCGCCTCGGCAGCTACGTGAGCTCGAAGGCCGCGACCTGGCCGGGTCTCGACATCGGCGAGAACACGATGATCTACGAGAACGTCACCGTGCACCCTTTCACGAAGATCGGGAACGACGTGGTGATCGCGCCGAACTCGGTGATCGCCCACCATTGCCAGATCGGCGACCACACCTACATCGCCGCCGGCGTGGCGTTCTCGAGCAGCGTGATCGTCGAGCCCAGCTGTGTGCTGGGCGCGGGCGCGGCGATCCGCGACCGCGTGACCCTGGGCAAGGCCACCCTGGTCGGGGCCGGCGCCACCGTCATGGAAGACACCGAGCCCGAGTCGGTCTACATGGGCGAGCCGGCCGACCGCATGGGCATGAAGAGCACGAGCCTGCCGCTCACCTAGCGTCGGCGGCGCTCGGACGCGCGCGAGCCAACACGCCCTGCACGATGCGCGCGAGGTCGGCCCGGTCGCTCGCGTGCAGACACGGCACGAGCACCAACAGATAGGCGAGCGACGCGGCGGTGAAGCCCACGAAGAGGGCGAGCCAGCTCGCCGGCGCGAAGTGGGCCGACCAGGCATAGGCCGCGCCCAGCCCGGCCAGGAAGGGCAGTGTGCCCGGGACCAACGCCTCGCGCAGGAAGTCGCGGAAACGCGTCCCGACCAGGCGGTTTCCGTAGGGCCAGAAGCACGCCGCTCCGGCCGACGTGATCAGGAAGGCGATCGCGATGCCTTCGGCCCCGTAGTCGGCCCAGCTGAAGTAGAGCATCAGCCCGAGCAGCATCAGGTTCAGCAACAGGTTGGCGATCGAGAAGCCCTTCACCCGGGCCGTCGCGATCACGACGCGGTAGAGCATGTTCGTCGACGCCATCACCGGGAAGCTCGCGAACATCACCGCCAGCACCGTCGCCGCCTTGGCGTAGCGATCGCCGACGTAGAGGTCGATCACCTCCGCGGCGAAGCCCATCAGCAGGCACGACGGCAGCAGCGTCGCCCACATCTGCAGCCGGGTTCCGCGCAGGTAGGCCTCGCGCATCTCGTCCTGCTGGTTCAGGGCGTGCATGGTGGTGATCGCCGGCTGGATCGGCTCGGTGGCCTTCGCGACCAGCTGGTTGAGCTGGCGGAAAGGCAAGGCCCCGAGGTGGAACGCCGCGACGTCGACGGGCGTCGCCAGCTTGTTCAGGACGATCGCCGGCGCGGCCTGGCGGATCATCACCGCGAAGTTCCCGAGGGAGGTCCAGCCGCCGAAGTGGAACTGTTCGCGAAGGATGTCCCAGCGGACCCGGCCGAGCCGGAAGCGCAGCGAAGGCAGCAATCGGTGGGAGACCACCCACTGAACGATCAGGCTGAGGCCCGTCGATACCACACTCGCCACGACCACCCAGAGCACCCGGGGGCTGACCCCGATCAGGAGCACCATCAGCAGCGCGATGCGCAGCAGCTCGCTGGCGAAGAAGATCCCGTTCAGCAGCGCGAAGCGCTGCCGCACGTGAAACCCCACCACGAAGGGGGCCGTGCCGAGCTGGGCCGAGAGTGAGATCGCGAGCAGGAAGACCATCCAGCGCGCCTGATCCACGTACTCGGGCGGGATCGTCAGCACGTGCTCGACGCGCAGCGCCACGAAGCTCCCGAAGGCGAAGAGCGCGACGGAGAAGCCCAGGAGGGTCGGGGTGATCGAGCGCAGGATGTCGCCGATGCGGTCGTCGTCGCCTCGGGCGTAGGCCTCGATGATGTACCGGCGCGGCCCTCCCGCCGCGAGCTCGATGATCACCGGCGCGAACGCGAGCACCGACACGACCACCGCGTAGATCGCGTACTCGGCCGGTTCGATGCGGCGCAGCAGGTACTGGTGCATCCACACCAGCACCGTGATGCTGAGGATGCGTGTCGCCACACCGCTGAAGGAATTCCAGAGGAACTTCTTCTTTCGGAACTCGACGCGCGCTTCCAAGGCGGCCTACGGCTCCTGGATGTAGGCGCGGATGCGCGCGACCAGCGGCTCGGCGGCGCGCGGATCGATCGCCTCACCCGGCGGCAGCGATTCGAGCTGATCGAGCAGTCCCGGGATGGCCTGCTCGTCGTCGGCGATGTAGATCCCGGCCAGCTTCGAGAGCCGGGCGGCCGTCGCGACCTGGTGGTCGTTGCGGTGCTCGCCCTGGGCGTGGAGTCGGGGCAGCACCACAACGGGCTTCCCGAGTTCGAGGGCCGAGAGGATCGTGCCCATGCCAGCGTGGGCGACCACGGCGTCGGCGACTTCGAGCTTCTCGGCGAAGGCGCGCGGGTCCAGGAAGCGCTCGAAGGGGACGTGCGTCGGGACGAAGCGACCGTCGCCGATCTGGGCGAAGAGGTCGCCGCGGCCGCGGTCGCCCGCCCAGCGGTCGACGCTCTCCACCAGTCGGTCGAAGGGCAGCTGGCCGCCCACCGTGACGAAGATCAAAACACGGCTCCCGCGTACTCGGGGCCATCCTCGCCGGCGAGCTCGGGCCACTGGGTCAGCCAGAGCCCGGCGAACGGTCGCACCAGGCGTCCCGAGAGCGAGAGCTGCTGACCGTTGGCGATGCTGTCGATCCAGACCGTCTTCGCGCCGAGCACCCGGGTGAAGATCAGCAGGAAGACGCCCGGGGCGGCGCCGGTGGTGACGAGGACGTCGGGGCGCTCGCGCAACGCCAGCCACAGCGACTGCCAGAGCAGGATGAAGCAGCCGACGGGATCGTCGGCGTTGGCGTCCCGGATCACCGAGAAAGCGCCGGACACCTCCTCGCGGTGCCCTTCCTCGGTGGTCACGTAGTGGGTCTCACAGCCGTCGAAGGCGGCCGCGAGGCGACGCAGCTGCATCCAATGGCCCCCGCTGCTGGCGACGGCCATCACCCGTTTCCCCGACACGCCCTCTCCCTCCAAGGCCCAGGGAGTTCCCCGGTCGGCCCAGCATAGAGCACCCCCATCCGCGCTCCGCGGCGTGGGCCCTGGGCTCCCATCGACGCGAGCCCCCGCCGAGTGAAGCGCCCAGTGCGCCCGGATCTCCGCTCGGTCTCGGCACCCTCACGGGACCTGGATGGGGCGTTTTGCCTTCCGTCGTCAGCGGAACGTTTCCATGCAACGGGAGGCCCGACCCGTTCGTAACCGCTCGGGGAGTGGGGGTTACCTACGCGATAGAGAAGTTCGTTACCCACGCCGCTCCCGGCGGTGGAACGGGCCGGACCCGCGAGAGCGACCGGAGTTCGGAGACTTCGCGTCGCTACTTGCGGGCTCGGGACGCGTGGCACGTCACTTGCTCCAAACAAGGCGCGTTTGCGGATCACCGCGGGAGAACCCGGTACGGGTGCGGCTCCGTAAACCAACCCCCCTGCACCCCCCATCGAAGCTTCGAGCGCCGCCCACCCGGAGGCGCCGCACCCAGGAGCCACCCCTTGCCCTCCGAACGCCCTCTTCGCCCGAAAGCCACGCATTGGTGGACCCCCGCCTGCTGCGTCCTCGGTCTGGGCCTCGGCGTCCTCACGTCGAGCCCCGCGCCGGCCGAAACCTTCGAGATCCAGCCCGAAAAGTCGCGCCTGCGCTTCGAGGTGGGTCACCACGACTACGCCAAGCCCGTCCGCGGGCGCTTCGAAGCGCTCTCCGGCGCGATCCACCGGGATCCGGAGAAGGACGGAGAACTCCGCGTGGACGTCGAGATCACGGCCAGCAGCATCGACACCGACAACGCCTACCGCGACGAGCACCTCCGCGCGGCGTTCTTCGAGGTCGAAGATCACCCAAGCATCCGCTTCAGCGCCGCGGGCTTCCGAGCCGACGGCGAGACGAAGCCCCTCGAGGTGACCGGCAACCTCACCATGAAGGGCATCACCCGCCCGATCGTGCTCCAGGTGAGCGGCGCGCGGGAACTCGTGGACAAGGACGGCAACCGCGTGCTGCGCTGCCGCGTGAAGGGCAGCGTCAACCGCCGCGACTTCGACGTCCAGGAGACGAGCGCCGAGGAAGCCCAGGGGCTCTCGAAGATCCTGGCGCACATCCAGGAAGGCCTCGACGAGTTCATCGAAGACGAGGTCGAGTTCAGCGTCAGCGTGGTCGCCCGCGAAGACGCGAACTCGGGAGACGCCGTCGCGTCGGCCGCCCCGGCCGTCGAAGCGCTGCCCAACTGAATCGAGACGCGGTGATGGGGCGCATCTCGATTCGAGCCATTCGTGTACTCGCGCTGGGCGCGCTCCTGTGGGGCGCCGCCGCAAACGCGGAAACGGACGCCTACGCGGCCGACGAAGCCACCCCGGTGTCCGCCGAGGAAGCGGCGCGGGCCCATGCGGAGCTGCTCGCGCCCGACCGTTTCCCGTCGGCGAGCGAGTGTCAGAACTGTCATCCGAACCACTACGAAGAGTGGTCGATCTCCCAGCACGCCTACGCCCAGATCAGCCCGGTCTTCAATGCCATGAACGGCGCGCTGATCGAGCGCACCAACGGCACGCTCGGCGACTTCTGCATCCGCTGTCACACGCCGGTGGGGATGCAGCTCGGTGAAGACGTGTTCATGTCGAACCTGGATCGCCATCCGACCTCGCAGGAAGGCGTGACCTGCGCGGTCTGCCACCGGGTGCGCGCGCCCTACGGCAAGGTGAGTGGACGCATCGCCCTGGCCGAAGGCGGGCTCGACGAGCCGGTGTCCGGCCCGACGGGCAACGCCGGCCTCCAGAAGGTGATCGGCGATCCGGAGAAGTTCCGCCGCGTCGCGGCGCAAGGCCAGACGCTCGGCATCCATACCGACGTGGTCGAGTTCGCCGAGATCACCACCTCGGGCTTCTGCGGCAGCTGCCACGACGTGAACTCGCCGAACAACCTGCGCCTCGAAGAGGCGTTCAGCGAGTTCCGCCACGCACCCGCCGCCGCCGAGGGCACGACCTGTCAGGACTGTCACATGGGCCAGGAGCCGGGCCTCGTGTCGGGCTATCGCCACGAGCCCGCGGCGGTCGTCGGCGGTCGTCCGACCGAGCCGCGGAAGCGCACGGATCACCGCTTCGTGGGGCCCGACCATTCGATCGTCCACCCCGGGATCTTCCCCTTCAACGAGCGCGCGAAGGCCCTGGCGACCCAGCGCGAGTGGCTGCTCTTCGACCACGCCGCCGGCTGGGGCACCGATGACTTCGAGGACGAGGTGCCGCTGGACGCCGAGTTCCCCGAGCGCTGGGCCGACGCCATCGACCGCTACGACGCCCGCGAGATCCTCGACGAGAACCAGGAACGCCTCGATACGATGGCGGAAGCCCGCCGCCAGCTCCTGCGCAAGGGCTACGTGCTCGGTGCGGTCGAGGTCCGCCGCGACGATGGCGATCTCGAGATCGACGTGCGCGTCGAGAACGGGACCGACGGACACAACGTGCCGACCGGGTTTACCGCGGAGCGCATCGTGTGGCTGCACACGCGCGTGATCGACGCGACGGGTCGCGTGGTCTTCGTCTCGGGCGACCTCGATCCGAACGGCGATCTTCGCGACGGCCATTCGCTCTACGTGCGCGCGGGAGAGGTACCCCACGACGGCGATCTCTTCTCGCTCCAGTCGCGCTTCGTCCTGCGGAACCTGCGCGACGGCGAGCGCGAGGAGGTGCTGGCGGTCAACCATGCTCCCGACCCGCTGCCCTTCGTGCGCCCGGACCCGAACCCCAACTTCATCAACGGCGGGCCCGCGGGCATTCGCCTGCACAAGAAGGGCATCGAGCCGCTGGGTCACCGCGACCACCACTATGCGGTTCCCGCCGAAGCCCTCGAGAAGGGCATCGCGCCCTACCGCGTGATCGTCGAGCTGAAGGCCGGCATGGTGCCCGTGAACCTCGTCGCCGAGATCCAGAGCGTCGGCTTCGACTACGGCATGAGCGCGAAGGAAGTCGCCCAGGGTGTCGTCGATGGGCACCAGGTGCTGTGGTCGAAGGAAGTGCTGGTGCTCTCGGACCAGCGGGCGGCCCGGTGAGGAAGACGGTACGGCGCGCTCTCCCCCTCCTCGCTTGGCTCGCCTGGTTGGGCATGTTGCCGCTTCCTGCGGTCGCAGCCGGCAACGTCGAACTCGATGACGAGCCGCGCGAGCTCGCTGACCTGCCCGAACGCCCCCGACCGATCATCGAGCTCGGGGATCTCTACCTCGCGCCGTCGGCCCTGCAAGAGGGTTGGGAGCTCCCGACCGGCGCCGTGTGGACGCCGTCGATCCTCGTCTGGGGCACCGCGCGCAGCGGCCTGCAGGCCGAGTGGGGGAAGGCCCGCCCGAACGATGTCGCGCAGTGGGCGAACCGCAGCGAACTCTGGGGCCAGCTCGCGCTGACCGCGACCGAGCGCGTCGTGGTCGGTTTCGAGCCGCTGTCTGAAGACAACGACTTCACCGGCTACCAGTTCGGCGTCGACGGTGCCGACGCCGACTTCGAGGGCGGACTCGACGGCGAGCTCGAAGCCCTCTACTTCGAGGGCGACGTCGGCGAGCTCTTCCCGAAGTGGGACGCAGAGTCGGGCGTGCCCCTCGACCTCGGCTTCGTGGTCGGTCGTGCGCCGTTCACCTACCAGGACGGCTTCCTGATCGACGACCGCATGACCGCTGTCGGGCTCGTGCAGAATTCGATCCTTGCGACGAGCACGTCGAACCTGCGCGCGTCCTTCCTCGCCGCCTGGAACGACGTCCACCGCGGCGGCAACAACCGGGACGGCGACGACACCCTGCTGACCGGCCTGTTCTTCGAGCTCGATCGCCCCCAGACGACGTGGGCCCTCGACCTCGCCTACGCCGAAGGCCAGGACGACACCAACGGCTGGTACGGCGGGATCAGCGCGATCCGACGCATCCAGGATCGCTGGAACCTCACCCTGCGCGTGCTGGGCTCCCACGCCGACCACCGCAACGACATCGAGGTCGGACGCGGCGTGCTCGGCGTGATCGGGTTCTCGTTCTCGCCCCGACGCACCCACGATGTCGCCTACCTGAACCTCGCCGCGAGCGCCGATCGCTACACCCCGGCCGCCCGCGGGCCGGCCCGCGGCGGCCCGCTGGGACGCATCGGCATCCTGTTCGAGGCGCCCGGCCTGGGGACCATCGGCGCGCCGCTCAACAACGACGGCAACCGCGCCCTCGCGGGTGCCCTGGGCTATCAGAAGTTCCTGTTCGGCGGCCGCACCCAGATCGTTCTGGAGGTGGCCGGGCGGCTGCAGAGCAACGACCGGCGCACCCAGGCCGGCGGCGGTGGCCTGCGCATCCAGCAGGCCCTGGGACGCCGTTTCATCCTGCGTCTCGACCTGTACGGCATCGCGCGCACCCACCAGCGCGACTTCATGGGCGGCCGCAGCGAACTCGTGGTGAAGTTCTAGGCCCCCTTCCAACGGGCCGGCTTTTCGCGGCGTCGGCGCTCGGGTACCTTCTGCCTACCTTGAGCTCGTCTGCGGTCCACTCCGAGTCGCTCCCGAACGGGCTCACGGTGCTGCTTCAAGAAAGCCGCACCGCCCCGGTCGCCGAGTTTCAGATCTGGGCCCGCGCCGGATCCGCCGACGAGCGCGACGACGAGCGCGGTCTGGCCCACTTCCACGAGCACATGCTCTTCAAGGGCACCGAGCGACGCGGCGTGGGCGCCGTCGCCGGCGAGGTCGAAGGCGCGGGCGGCCGCATCAACGCGTACACCTCCTACGACGTCACCGTCTACCACGCCACGCTGCCGTCGGAGGCGCTGTCGACGGGCATCGACGTCCTCTCCGACGCAGTCCTCCACTCGGTCTTCGACCCGGAAGAGATCGATCGGGAGATCGAGGTGGTGCTCGAGGAGATCCGCCGCAGCGATGACTCGCCGGGCAGCGTGCTCGGCAACGCCGTGTTCGAAGCGGCCTACACGGCCCACCCCTACCGCTTCCCCATCCTGGGAAGTCACGAGAGCGTCGCCTCCCTCGATCGCGCGCGGCTTCGCCGCTTCTACGACCGCTGGTACACACCGGACAACCTGGTGGTGGTGTGCGTGGGCGACTTCGATCGCGATGCGGTGCTCGCCCAGGTGCGCGGCGCGTTCGGTGACGTGGCGCCGAGCGGGGTCGAACGCCGGCGCACTTCCGAGCCGCTCCAGCAACGGCTCCGCTCGACGGTGCTGGCGCGTCCCTTCGAACGCGCGTCGGCCGAGCTCTGCTACCCGGGGGTTGGGCTCTCCCACCCGGACGCCCCCTATCTCGATCTGCTCTCCTTCCTGCTCGGGAACTGCGAGAGCAGCCGGCTCGTGCGCAGCGTGAAGGAGCGCGCCCAGCTCGTCGATCGCATCGACAGCTGGTGCTACACGCCTCTCGACCCGGGGGTGCTCGCGATCGATATCGATACCGACAGCGAGCGCATGGCCGATGCCATCGCGGCCAGCGTCGCCGAAGTAGAGCGCCTCCGCAGCGAGCCGGTGTCGGCCGACGAGCTCGAAAAGGGCAAGAGCAACTTCCTTGCGTCGGAGCACTTCGAGCGCGAGAGCGTCTCGGGACTGGCAGCGAAGCTCGGGGGGTTCCACGTCACCGGGGGCGGCCTCGACACCGAAGCGCGCTACCTCGAAGCGGTCCGCACGGCGAGCGCCGAAGACCTGCGGCGCGTCGCCCGGGACCACTGGCGGCCCGAGGCCCTGACCGTCGGCGTACTGTTGCCCGAAGCCGACGCTGCCGTGCTCGATGCCTCGGGCGTCGAGGCGGCGGTGGCACGCGGCGTCGCCACCAACGAGCGGGTCACGGCGTCGCCGCGGGCGACGCATCGCGAGGACGAACTCGTCAGCTTCGCCCTACCGTCGGGCGCCGAGCTCCACGTGGTCCCCCGGCGCAACGTCCCGGTGGTCGCGGCGCGTGCGGCCTTCCGCGGCGGCCTGCTCACCGAGGACGCGGCGACGTCCGGGATCAGCGCGTTCCTCGCCTCGATGTGGCTGCGGGGCACCGAGAGCCATTCCTCGGCGGGCTTCGCCCGCGCGGTGGAGAGCCGCGCCGCCGAGATCGACGCGTTCTCGGGACGCAGCAGCTTCGGCCTCACCCTCGAAGCGCCGTCGGCGGGCCTCGACCCGATCCTCGATCTCTTCTGCGAGGTCATGCTCGCGCCGGCGTTCGACGTGGCCGAGTTCGAACGCGAACGCAGCGAGACGCTGGCCGCGATCGAGCGACGCGAGGACCGCCTCGCCCAGCGCGCCTTCCTGCTGCTCGCGGAACACCTCTATCCCACCCATCCCTACCGCATGCCCACCCTCGGCCAGGCCGAGGTGATCCAGGGTCTCCGCACCGAACACATCCAGGCCCATCACGACCGCTGGGTGCGCGCCGAGAACCTGGTGCTCGCGGTGTCGGGCGACGTCGACCCGGACGCCGTGGCGCAGGGGCTCGCGTCCCGCCTCGCCGACCTGCCGAGCGGTGACTTCGAAGCGCCCACCCCGCCCCTCGACACACCCCAGACCGAGATCCGCCGCGCCGAGCTGGTGAAGGAGCGCGCCCAGGCCCACCTCGTCATCGGCTTCCCGGGCCTCGACGTGGCCGACGACGATCGCTTCGCCCTCGAAGTCATTTCCCAGCTGCTCGCCGGCCAGAGCGGACGCCTCTTCCTCGAGCTGCGCGACAAGCAGGGGCTCGCCTACTCGGTGACCGCCACCAGCATCGAAGGGCTCGCCCCGGGCTACTTCGCCGTCTACATCGCGACCGCGCCCGAGAAGCTCGAAGACGCCCGCACGGGTCTGCTCGAAGAGCTCGAGAAGCTGGTGCAGGGGGCGCCGCCCCAGGACGAACTCGACGCGGCGATCCGTCACCTGGTGGGCAACTACCAGATCGATCGCCAGCGCAACGCGGTGCACGCCGCCCACACCAGCCTGAACGCGCTCTATGGGTTGGGCGCCGACGCCGGGCGTCACTACGCCGAGCGCGTCCGCGCCGTGACGCGCGACGACGTGCTGCGGGTGGCCCAACGCCTGGTGAAGCTCGACGCCTACACCGAAGCGGTGGTGCGCGGGAGCTGACGCCCCGCCCTACTCCGCGGCCACGTCGTCGGCAGCGACGTCCTCGGCCGGGAAACCCGCCGCGAGCCCGTCCCGGCGCGGATCGTTGCCGCCCCAGTGCACGCCGGTGGCGTCGATCACGATCGCCTCGACCGCCGACCAGCGGCGCGACGACACGTCGACCTCGTGCCCGCGCTCGCGCAGGCCGGCGACGATCTCCTCCGCCAGATCGGGTTCGACGCGGACCTTGTTCGGCTCCCACTGGTGGTGGTAGCGCGGCGCCGCCACCGCATCGGCCACGTTCATCCCGAAGTCCACGACGTTCAGCACCGAGTGGAGCGTCGAGCTGATGATGCGCGGTCCGCCCGGGCTGCCCGTCACCAGGAAGAGGCGTCCGTCCTGCTCGAGGATCGTCGGCGTCATGCTCGAGAGGGGCCGTTTCTTCGGGGCCACCGCGTTCGCGCCGCGGGTGTCGACGAGGCCGTAGGCGTTCGGCGTGTCGGTGGCGACCGAGAAGTCGTCCATCTCGTTGTTCATGATGATGCCCGTCCCCGGCACGGTAATGCCCGAGCCGAAGGGGGTGTTGATCGTCATCGTGAGCGCCACGGCATTGCCCGCGTCGTCGCTCGTCGAGAGATGGGTCGTGCCCGCGTCTTCGTGTCCGAGCCCCGGGCCCGGCACGGTGAGGGCACGCTCGCTCCCCCAGTTCCAGGGCGCCTGCCGCCACCACGGGGGGTCGACGAGGCGCCGCAGCCCCGCCGCGTAGTCCTTCGAGATCAACCGCTCGGTCGGGACGTCGACGAAGTCCGGATCCCCGAGGAAGGCCGCGCGGTCGGCGAAGGCGAGCTTCATGGCCTCGGTGATGTGGTGGGCGGTGGTGGGCGCGTCGGAGCCCCAGCGCGAGAGCGGGAAGCCCTCGAGGATGTTGAGCGCCTCGATCAGGGCGATTCCGCCCGACGACGGCGGCGGAAACGAATGAACGGTGAGCGTGCGGTACTCGCCGCTCACCGCTTCGCGCAGCGCCGGCGCGTAGCCCGCGAGATCCTCGAGGGTGAGGATGCCGCCGCGCTTCTGGACGTCCGCCACCATCGCCTCTGCGAGAGCGCCGGTGTAGAAGGCGGCGGGCCCTTCGGCTGCGATCGTCTCGAGGGTGCGCGCCAGGTCCGCCTGTACCAGGCGCCAACCCGGCTCGGGGGGTGCGCCGTCGTCGAGCTGGACCCGAGCGGTCTCGGGGAAGCGCTCGAGGAGCCCGCGCTTCGCGAGGAACCCGAGCATGCCCGCGTGGTAGCGGCCGATCACCACGCCATCGCGGGCCAGTGCGATCGCGGGCTGCAACACCTCGGCGAGGGGCTTCGTTCCCCAACGCTCGAGCGCCATCGCACAGCCGGCGACGAAGCCCGGCGTCGCGATTGCGAGCGGCCCGAACAGCGAAGCGCGCTCGGGGACCCCGGGCTGCACGTACATGTCGCGGTGCGCCGCGGCCGGCGCAGTCTCTCGCGCGTCCAACGCGATGATCTGTCCATCGGCCGTCCGGATCAGCAGGAAGGCGCCGCCGCCGATCCCGGCCGAGAAGGGTTGGGTCACCCCCAGCGCGAACGCGGTGGCGATCGCGGCGTCGACGGCGTTGCCGCCGCGCGCGAGCATCGTGCGCCCGGCCTCGGCCGCCCCGACCTCGGAAGCCACCACCATCCCCTGCTCGCCCCGGGACGGTGCCCGCGCGCCCGCCGGCGCGGCGATCCAGCACAAGCTGAGTCCCCAGGCCAGCACGGCCAGCGCCCATTGGCGTCGGTGCGGAAGCTTCCGGGCCCAACGAAACTTCTGGGCCCAACGTGACTTCTGGGCCGAACGAAACGCGGTCGTTGCGTGCATGGCCGGGACGCTACCACCCCGCCGGCCAGGTCCACATCACGTCGCGGCCCGCCGGCGGCGCTCAATCCACGGCCCGGCTCTGCCGATTCCACCGTCATGCGAAGCGCCACGGTCTCGGGATGTCTTGGGCTCCTCCTCGTCGGTCTCGCGGCCCTGGGCTGCAACGAGACCGGACCCGAGGCAACAGCGACGAATGGGCTGCCGACGCCGGCGCTCTCCGAGGGCCCGCGCGACGAGCTCCACCTCGAGGTCGAGGGTCTCGGCGAGATCCGCATCGAACTCTTGCCCGAGCTCGGGCCGATCACCGTCACGGCGATCGTCGAGCGCGTGGAAGAGGGGCGCTATGACGGCACGACCTTCCACCGGGTGATCCCGGACTTCATGATCCAGGGCGGCAACCCCCAGAGTCGTGACAACGACCCGCGCGACGACCACCACAGCGGTGGTGGACTCGGTGTCCCCGACGAACGCTCGGGCTACCCGATGGCGCGCGGCACGGTCGCGATGGCCAACGCGGGGCGCGCGGGGACGACCGACGTGCAGTTCTTCATCGTCCACGGCGACTCGCCCCACCTGGACGGCGCCCACAACATCGTGGGCCGGGTCGTGGCGGGGCTGGACGTGGTCGACGCGATCGCCGGACTCGAGCTCGACACCTACGGCCGCTACGGGCCGCCGAACCGTCCCTACCCGGTCGATGCCCGCATCGCGCGGATGCGCCACGTGCCCGCCGGCGAGCGTGTCGCCCAGGGAGAGCGGTCGCGGCCGTAGCGCCGCCGCCCAGGCTGTCAGTCAGGCGGGAAGGCGCGCGCCTTCCGAATCGCCCCGGGCGCTAGCTGGCCCCCAGCCAAAGGGCTAGCCTCCGCGCCGCGTGGCCCGGTAGCTCAGTTGGTAGAGCACTCGACTGAAAATTGAGGTGTCGCCAGTTCGATTCTGGCCTGGGCCACCATCTCCGGACCCTTCCACGAGGCGTCCCGAGAACGCGCCCCTAGACGCGGCGGCGTCGCGGTGCAGCGCGTCGCGCCCCATGGCGCCTGCGGACGTGGCGGTGCGCCGCCAGCAGCGCCGCGCCGAACACCAGTGCCGAACCCGGCTCGGGTACCGGGTTCACGTGGAGGTTGTCGGCGATGCCCAGGTTCTCGACCGGGCCGAAGAAGCCGAGCTCGCCCGACGCCCCGAAGACCAGGGACCCGATCGACTCGCCCGGAGCGACCATCAGGGTGGTGGGCACGTTGCAGCCGGGCTCGACCGGATCGCAGGAGGCCCCGGGCGCGGTGGTCTCGGCCAAGAGCGCCCCCGTGCCGCCAGGACCGGCGTAGGCCCGCAGGAAGTACTCGACGTCGGAGCCGGGCTGGCCGCTGCCGCTGAAGTCGCGGAAGCCCAGCAGGTCGACCTTCGCCTTCGTGAGCCGCTTCGAGAAGTCGGCCGTGTAGCCCGGCCCACAATTCACGGTGTTGCCGCAGTTGATCCCACCGAAGCGCCAGTCGATGTAGCCAAGGCTCGAAAGCTGGAGCGTCAACCCGTCGACGGTGTGCTCGTGCGCACCGAGGTAGATGCCGCCGAAGTTGTCGTTCACGTAGGTGACGTCGCAGAACGCGAGGGCCGACGCGACGTCCCCTGACGACACGGGCTGAGAACACCCCGCGGTGTCGGGCAGCGTATCGAAATCGAAGAGCACGGAGCCCAGAGCGGCTCCAGGCAATAAGACAGCGACGACCACCAGGAGTGCCAGTGCACTCCGGTAGCAGCAGTCTCGGGCCCCCCAGCCCGAAGTCAGTTCATCGCGAGACAGAGCGTCAACGAGACGAGCGGTACACAGCATCCAACCCCCCAGCAGTCCCCGTCACGACGCATGATACCGCCACTGGGCCTTTTGCAACACGTGGGGGCGACCCCAAGGAGACCGAGCTTCGACCCAAAGCCGTGTCTGCGTCTCTGATAGGATCGGCCGCAACGCGTGGCCCGATGCGCGGCCCACACAAGGGTGCGTCGATGACGTCGCTTCGAACCTGCTGCCTTGCCTCTCTTCTGCTCGCGCTCGGCCTGGGCTGCGCCACGTCCGCCGACCCGCCCCGCTACCACGCCTCCGCGGAGACCCGCGCCCTGGGCCTGCCCTTCTCGGATGCCGTGGAAGTGGGACGCCTCGTGCTCCTGTCGGGGCAGATCGGCAACCGTCCGGGCTCCTTCGATCTCGTGCCGGGCGGCATCGCCGCGGAATCGCGGCAGGCCCTCGAGAACGTCCGGGCGATCCTCGAAGACCAGGACCTGTCGATGCGCGACGTCGTGAAGTGCACGGTGTTCCTCGCCGACATCGCCGACTGGCCCGCCTTCAACGACGTCTACGTCACGTTCTTCGAGCCGGGGCGCTACCCCGCGCGCAGCGCGCTGGCAGCCAGCGGACTCGCCGTCGGCGCTCGGGTCGAAGTCGAGTGCATTGCCGCGCGCCCCGGGGCGTCGCGGTGAACACGCCGGCGACAGACGCCACCGTCGACCGCGTGAACCTCGCGGTCCGCCTGGCCTGGGCGACGGTCGTCCTCTCCTTCATCGCCGGGATCTACGCCTGGAGCGTCGGCCCGGATCCGGATCATGCCCTCGCCCAGCTGATCTTCGGGGTCCCACTGGGTTGGTTCCTCGCGCGCATGCTCGAGAAGGGCCACAACTGGGCCCGCCTCGTCTGGGGGGTGCTGTCGGGCGCGAGCGGGCTCTTCGGGCTCCTGGTCTTCGCGGTGGGCTTCGGTCGTTTCGGGATCGCGGACACATTGTCGATCCTCACCCAGACCGGCCTCAGCCTCGCGATCGCCGTGCTCTTGTTCCGCCGCGACGTGCGCGAATGGTTCAAGCACCCCGAGGCCCAACAGGCGCAACGCGTCTAGTCGCTCCCGCCCCCGGCTGGGCTCTGACGCACGATGCGCAGCGTGGCGGCGGCCGAGGCGAAACGTGTCCCGGCCTCGTCGCGGAGCTCGCCGCGCACCTCGACGTCGCGATCGTCGACCTCGACCACCCGTGCCTTCCCGATGACGCGTCCGAGGGGCCCCGGCCGTTCGTAGTCGACGGTGAGTGACTTGTGGACGGCGAAGACGTCGTCGGCGAGACCCCAGTTGCCAGCGAGCCCCGTCACCGAGTCGAGCAGCCCCGCGATCATCGCACCGGCGAGGGTGCCGATGCGGTTCGCGAACCCGTCGTGGGCGAGGTAGTGCACCTCGATCTCGCGACGGTCGTCGTCGAAGGCAACCACTTTCGTGCCGATCAGCGATCCGAAGGGCGATGGCTGTTGCAGTTCCTCGAGCTTCATCGCGACTCCCCATGTGCAAGCTCTGGTAGGGTGACGCGATGCGGTTTCTGGCGCTCGGCGGTGTGATCGCGCCGGTCTGGTTGGCGACGGTGGCGGCCCTCTGCGCGTCGCTGCGCCCCGGCTACGACCATCTCACCCAGTTCGTGAGCGAGCTCGGCGCCACCGGCACGCCCCACGCAGCGCTCATGAACTATGGCGGCTTCCTGCCGACGGGCGCGTGTCTCGTTGCGCTGGGCATCGCCATGCGCGCGGGCTTGCCGCGCTCTCGCGCCACCCGCAGCGCGGCGGTGCTCGTGCTGCTCTTCGGAACGGGAGTCTTCGCGTCGGGCCTCGCTCGATGCGATCCCGGCTGCCCGCAGCGCGGCGCCTCCCCGGAAGGCCTGCTGCACGAGATCCTTGGGCCGGCCGCTTTCCTGTGCGCGATGGTCGGCGCCGCGTTGCTCGGCTGGGGACTTGCCCAGCGCGACGACTGGCGCGGCGTCCAGCGCACGTCGCTCGTCGCGAGCGCCCTCGCGCTCTGCTTCTTCATCGGGCTCGGGACGTCCGTCGAAACCCGCGCCTGGACCGGGCTCTGGCAGCGCGCACTGGTGGGGACGCTGTTCCTCTGGACAGCCGTGGTGGGCACGCGGCTGTTTCGCGATCCGGACACCGCGGCCAGCTGACCGGGCCGATCGAGATCGACCCCGAGATACGGCGCTACTCGCCGACGTCGACGCCTCGCCGCCAGCGTCCCTCGCGGAACTGCTCGAGGATCTTGCGCGCCACGTGTCCCTCCTCGTCGCGCGGCCGCTTGAAGCCGCGCTGGAGGAACTCGTTCACGCCGGGCGGGATCCGCGCGTCCGCCGCTCGGTAGAACCCCATGCTCCAGCGCTCGAACACGCGCTCCTCGACGTCTCCCCGAAACAGGATCATGGCATCGGAGTGGCGCGGGTCCTCTTCGATGCGCTCGTAGAGCGCTTCGACGACGGCGCGATCGCCTTCCAGCGCCTGCAGGAAGGAGCCCTCGTGGTAGAGCAGCATCCCGGTCACGCCGGCTGGACGGTTGTTCTTGCGGGCCGCCGCCAGGATCTCGGCCAGATCCTCGGGGGTCATCTCACGCGTGGCGGCACTCGCGTAAACGAGGGTGAAGACCGGATCGCGCTCTTCCTCGGGCTGTTCATCCATACGACACCTCCTGCAGGGCAGGAATCGGCGATCGGCGGACCCGAATCGATCCGTAGATCCGCGTAGTCGGGGAACCGACCGGCCTTGGCGCCGCCCTACCAGCGGTCGACGTGGAGCACCCCGTCGAGGCCGCGGTTCTTCGCCGGACGGAAGTCGGTTCCGACCGTGAAGGCCAGCGGCGAGAGGCCCACCTGGGTCACTTCGGCGTAGGGAATTCCGAGGATCTCGGCGATGGGCTCCTCGAACATCAGGTGGATGGTCGTCCAGGCCGTCCCCAGACCGCGGGCGCGGGCCGCCAGCATGAAGCTCCAGAAGGCCGGGAGGATCGACCCGTAGGTGCTGGCGTAGGCGATGCTCGCCATCGGGCCTTCGATCGCGGGAAGCCGGCCGTCGACACAGGGGATCACGAGGAAGGGCGCGCGATGCAGGTTCTCGGCCAGCGCCTCGGCCGAACCCACCACCTGGTTCATCACGGCGACGTCGGAACCCTCGGCCTGCTTCGCCAGCGCATGGGCCGAGACGGGCATGTCGCGGTAGCCGACGAATCCCTGGCGGTAGAGGTCGCCGATCTGCTGACGCTTCTCCGGGTCGCCCACCAGCACGAAGTGCCAGCCCCGCTGGTTGGAGCCGCTCGGCGCTTGCAGCGCCAGCTCGACGCATTCCTGCGCGAGTTCGAGGGGTACCGGGCGGTCGTAGTCGAGGCGCTTGCGGACGGCGCGGGTGGTCGAAAGCAGTTGGTCCGGGGTGAGATCGAGTGTGGCAGGCATGGCGCGAAGCGTACCGTGCCCGCGTGGCGTTCGTCGGCCCGACCTGACGATCTGGACGCAGCGTGGCCCGCGGCTCTCGCGCGGAGCCGCTACCATGCGCGGCCTCGAAATCGACAGGAGCGAAACGATGGGAAAGCTGGACGGGCGCGTCGCGCTGATCACCGGAGCAGGACGCGGCATCGGTGCCGCGGTGGCCGAGTGCTTCGCGGCGGAAGGCGCCGCGGTGGTCGTGAACGACCTGGGCGCGGCGATGGAGGGCGGCGGAACCGATGACGGTCCCGCCCAGGAAGTCGTCGACCGCATCAAGAGCGCCGGCGGGAAGGCATTGGCCGACGGCACGGACGTCACCGACTTCGCCGCGGTCGAGGCCATGGTCCAGCGCACCACGAAGGAGTTCGGGCGCCTCGACATCCTGTGCAACGTCCACGGGATCATCCGCGACGGGATGATCTTCAAGATGGAAGAGTCCCAGTTCGACCAGGTGATCAACGTTCACCTGAAGGGGACTTTCAATACCGTGCGCCACGCCTCGACCTGGTGGCGCGAGAACCGCGGTGGTCAGTACCGGATCATCAACTTCGTGTCGGGTTCGGGCCTCTACGGCTCACCCACCCAGCCCAACTACGCCGCCGCGAAGATGGGCATCGTCGGCCTCACCTTCTCCTGCGCCAACTCGCTCTCCGGCTACGGCGTCACCGCGAACTGCATTGCGCCAATCGCCTACACGCGCATGACGGCGAGCCTGGAAGGCAAGGCGACCGTCATGAACTACAGCCCGGACAACCCGCGCATCTCGAGCGAGAACGTGGTGCCGCCGGTGCTCTATCTGGCGATGGAGCAGAGCGACTGGATCAACGGACGCGTCATCGAGTCGGGCAACGGCAAGATCGGCCTGTTCGAGAATCCGGTGATGGGCCGCCAGGTCATGACCGACGGTCTCTGGGACAACGACGTCGCGATCGCCGAGATGGAGACGGTCTTCAAGGAAGCGCTGTTCCAGCCGAACCCCTTCGCGAAGCCGCGAGGCTAGCCAGCGCACGCCGAGCGCTAGGCTTCCCGCGGGAGGAGGCCGCATGCGCTCGTTCCGCTTCCGCCTGCTCGGAATCGTGCTGCTCGTGGTTGCTTGCGGCTACGGGCTCGCGCGCTGGGTCGAGAGCGTCGGCGGGCCCGAAGGCATCCACGCGCGTTTCGGAGCCGCTGCGCCCGTGGTCTCGGGTGGCGTCCAGCTGGCGCTCGCACCCACGCCGTTTCCGAGCGATCTGCTGGCCATCGCACACGGCACCCTCTACGGCTTCGCCGTCGCCGCCCCCCTCAACTGGATCGCGTGGTGGCTCGCGTCGCTCTTCCAGTTCCAGGTGGGCCGACGCCTTGGCGCTTCCCTCGACGCGGACACGGAGCTCGCCCGACTGCCGAACTGGCTCCGGCGCTTTCCCGTCGGCCACCCGGCCTTCCTGATCCTCGGCCGGCAGATCCCCTGGGCCGGAGGTCACGTCACGACCTGGCTGCCCGGAGCGATGGGCGTGCCGTGGCGGCGCTACTGGTGGTGTTCGGCACTGTCGATCGTGCCCGGCGCTTGCGCGATGGCGGCGATCGGCGCGGGGCTCCTCAGCGCGTTCGGAGATTGAGGCCGCCTCCTCCCGAGCATCGTGTAGGGTGGAATCGATGGTCGACTTCACATTCTCGGCCGATGACGCGTACGCCGACTCGCCCTACCGCGTGGTGCTCGACCGCGCGGGCACCCGCACGCCCGAGCACCCGACCCGACCCGAGATCCGGCTGCTCGACCCGGCCTTCTACGCCGACCCGCATCCGCATTTCCGCTGGATGCGCGAACACGCGCCGGTCTACTGGGACGACGCCACCGGCATCTGGGGGCTCGCGCGCTACGCCGAGGTCATGGCCGTCTCGAAGGACTGGAAAACCTTCGGGTCCGGGAAGGGATCGCGCCCGGACAGTTCGGTGCCGAGCATGATCAACTTCGATCCGCCCGAGCACAATCTGCGACGCCGCATCGTCAGCGCCGGCTTCACTCCGCGCCGCGTGGCCGACCACGAACCCTTCCTGCGTCGCAAGGTGGGCGAACTCTTCGACGCGGTGGCGGACCAGGGTCGCTGCGACTTCGTCCGCGACATCGCCACGCCGCTGCCGATGTACATGATCGGCGAGCTGATGGGACTGCCCGAAGCCGATCATGAGCAGCTGCTCCACTGGTCGGACCTCTTCGCGACCGGCGGCGACGAGGTCCGCGCCGAGCTTCCGGAAGCCGTGCTCGCCTACGCCGAGTACATCAAGCGCGCGATCGCCGAGCGTCGGGGCGGCAGCGGAGAAGACCTCGTGAGCCTGGTGGTCCACGCGGAGATCGACGGGCGCAAGCTCGCCGAGGACGACCTGATCTTCGAGACGATGCTGGTCCTGGTGGGGGGCGACGAAACCACGCGCCACGTCATCTCGGGCGGCCTCGAAGCCCTACTCCGGAGTCCCGAGCAGCTCGCCGCCCTGCGCGACGACCGCAGCCTCCTGCCCGGCGCGATCGAGGAGATGCTGCGCTGGGTCACGCCCATCCAGAACATGAACCGCACGGCCTCGCGCGACGTGGAGCTCGGCGGACAAGCGATCCGTGAGGGCGACCGCCTGCTCCTGCTCTACCCCTCGGCGAACCGCGATGCGCGCGTCTTTCCCGAACCCGACCGCTTCGACATCCGCCGCACACCCAACGATCACGTCGCCTTCGGTGGCTTCGGCCGGCACCACTGCCTCGGAGCGCAGCTCGCCCGACTCGAGCTCCGCGTCGTGTTCGACGAGCTGCTCGATCGCTGGACCGAGGTTGCGCTCGAAGCGCCGGACACGCCGCTGCCGCGCCGTCGGGGCAACTTCGTGCTCGGCTTCGAAGCGATGCCGGTGCGGTTCCGGCCGCGCTGACGCCGGGAGCTCAGCCGATGGCTCGCCAGCGCGACTCGGCGCGGGTGAGGATCTCCCCCTCGGCATCGAGGATCTGGCCTTCAGCGAAGAAGTCGCGCCCCTCGCTGCGCAAGAAGCGCGCGCGCACGCGCAGTGGCCTGCCGGCATGGGCTGGCCGGCGGTAGCGCAGCGACATCTCGGCGGTCACGTGTTCCGCCCGGTCGCCGCCCGATCCGACGTGCACGGCGATCCCCATCACCTCGTCGAGCAGCGTCGCCTGGATCCCACCGTGCACCACGTTGGGTGCACCACAGAAGTGTTCCGGGGCGGTGTAGTCGGCCTCCACGGCGTCGGGGCCCGTGACCCGAAACACCAGCCGGAGCCCCTGGGCGTTCTGATGACCGCAGCCGAAGCAGGTGTCGTCGGGGCCGTCGTGGATGATCGTCTCGTTCACCGGGTTCCTCTTGGCGCGCGCGTGCCTGCCGCGGTGGTCCTGCCCCCGTGGCCCTGCCGGCGGGACGCGCATTGGACCTCGTCGCGGGAAGCGGCGAAACCTAGCGTCCTTCGGCATGGAGACACACGCTTCGACCGCCCTGCTCTTCCCGATGGTGGCCCTGGTCGCGATCAGCTTCGCCGTCTTGCTGCGGCTGTTCCGCCAGCGGGCACGCAGCGTCCGCGCCGGGCAGGTCTCGGCGGACTACTTCGCCGCGTACCAGGGAGACTCGCGCGAGCCGGTGGCTTCGATCCAGCTCGCGCGCCACTTCACCAACCTCTTCGAGGCGCCGGTCCTCTTCTATGCGGCCTGCCTCGCCGCGCTGGCCACCCAGATCGCGTCGCCAGTGCTCACGGGGCTGGCCTGGGGCTACGTCGCGCTCCGAGCGGTGCACACCTGGATCCATACCGGCTCGAACGCGCTGCGCCCGCGGATCGCCGCGTATTTCGGCAGCTGGTGCGTACTCCTCACGATGTGGGCCTGGCTCGCGGTCGCAGCGGCGAGTCGCTAGCGCGCCGCTTCGCCTTCATCCGCCGCGGGCGCGACGATACGGCCTGCTGCGTGCGTGGCGCCGCGAGAGAAGAGGTGGTTCTCTCGCCGGACGGGCCGGGGGTGGCCCACGCGCACGCGAAAGGACGGGTGGCTCCCGATGGACGCGGACACGTCACAGCTGGCCGCACGGGGTGAGCGCGTCGCACGCGCGCTGGCGAAGCGCCTCGAAACCCCTGCCAACCTTCGCGTCGTCCTGTCCCCCTACCGCGTGTGCCCACTGGGCGCGCACATCGACCACCAGCACGGCCCCGTCCTCGGGACCGCGATCGACGTCGGAACCGCGCTCGCGTTCGCGCCCCAGGAGTCGCCGGAAGTCGTCTTGCACAGCGACGACTTCGCCGGGAGCCTGCGCTTCCGGATCGACGACGAAGCGCCGGGCGAAGGCTGGGAGCGCTACGCGCGGGCGGCGGTGCGCGTACTCGCCGAGCGACTCCCGCAGCCACCGCGCGGCTTCGTCGGCCAACTCTCGGGCCATCTGCCCGGCGGCGGGCTTTCGTCCTCGGCGTCCGTGTTGGTCGGCTACCTGCTCGCCCTCGCCCACGTGAACGACATCGCGCTCGCGCCGAGCGAGCTGGTGCGGCTGGCCGTTCGGGCGGAGAACGAGTTCGTCGGTGTGCGCTGCGGGGTGCTCGACCCGGCGGCGATCGTGGGCTCGGAAGCGGGTCGACTGCTCGAGATCGACACGCGCGCTGTTCGCTGGCGCCCGCTCTCCGCGGATGCGAACGCCGACGCCGTGCGCTTCCTGATCGTCTTCAGCGGGCAGAGCCGCGTGCTCTCGAGCACGCCGTTCAACGCGCGGGTCGCGGAATGCCGGTCCGCCGCCGCCCGCATCGCCGACCGGCACGGCCACGCTCCCGCCTCACGTCTGGGAGATCTCCCTGAAGACCTGCTCGAAGCCGGGATCGACGCCCTCCCCGATGGAGAACGCGGCCGGGCCCGACACTTCCTCGAAGAGCGCCGTCGGGTCCGCGCCGGCGTGCAGGCCTGGACCCGCGGCGACTTCCGCGCCTTCGGCGAGCTGATGTGGGACTCCTGTCGCAGCTCCATCGAGAACTACGAGACCGGCTCGGACGAACAGGAGCGGCTCCAGCAGATCCTGCGCGAAACGCCGGGCGTAGTGGGTGCGCGCTTCTCCGGCGCGGGCTACGGCGGCTGCAACGTCGCCCTCGTCGAGGCGGCGACGGCCGCAGCGGCGGCGCACGAGGTGCTTGCGCGCTATCGCGCGGCCGTGCCGGCGCTGGCGGCCGCCGCGCGCACCCTGCTGGTGCAACCTGCGGACGGAGCGCGGGTGGTGTTGCCCGGCTAGCCCCCGCGGGTTTCCCGAAGATCCCATCGTCTCGACACGCGAGGGTCACCCGTCGGTGACTTCCGTGTGATTCCCTGCCGGCGATGCGGATGATTCCCCTGGCCTTGTGCGTGCCCTCGTCGTCGCGGCTCGTACGCACGATCTGCGCATGGTGCCGAGGCGCGATCGAGCCCGCCCCTCCTGGTCCCGTCGACGTCGCGACTCTCAACTACGGCATGTGCCGCCGTTGCCTCTCGCGCCGTCTCTTCGCGCTCGAGGGGTCCGCCGGCCAAAACGGAGCGAAACCGCCACGCTGACGCCGGCGGCAGCGCCTTTGGTACGCTGGCGCGATGGGAGCCGAGGAACGCACCGCGGCGTCGCAGCGATCGATCCACTCCGAGCGCTTCTCGGTGGGCGGCTGCGATCTCTACACGGAATGCGTCGGCGACGGCGCGCCGGTGTTGCTGATCCACGGCGCCGGCGCCTTCGCCGATCTCTTCCATCCGTGTTTCGACGCGCTCGGCGAGGACGCCCAGCTCGTCGCCTACGACCGGCGAGGCTGCGCGCGTTCGAAGCACCCGCCGGTACGGGAGTTCGCGCGCCACGTCGAGGACGCCGCCGCGCTCTTGCGCGATCGCTTCGACGCACCCGCGGTGCTCGTGGGGTGGAGCGCGGGTGCCATGATCGCGCTCGAGCTGGTGATCCGGCATCCAGACCGCGTGCGCAGCCTGGTGTTGGCCGAGCCGCCGCTCCAGCTGAAAGCGCCGCGCCCGCTGGCCCTCGGTGCGGTGGCGCGCTGGGAGTGGACGCGACATACGCGCGGCAACCACGCCGGCGCTTTGGTCTTCTACCGCTGGGTGAGTCAGTACCGCGGCGCCGGCAACGCTTTCGACGCCTACCCGGACGCGTGGCGGGACACCATGCTCGACAACGCCGACGCCCTCTTCACCGAGATCCGTTTCGGGGGCGGGGCGCTCGGCGAGTTCGCCAAACGGCGTGACCTCGCTGCGATCGAACACCCGATCCGCATCCTCGTCGGCAGCCGCTCGGCGCCCGTGTTCGCTCCCGCGGCGCGCTACCTCGAACGCGTGTCGCCGCGATCCACCTGGATCGACGTGCCCGGCGCGAGCCACATGATCCCGACCGACGCGCCAGAGGCGGTGGCCGACGCCGTGCGCGCAGCGCTCGCCGAATAAACGCACCCTCGGCCGGAGTAGACGCCCCCCGGCCGGAGTCGACGTTCGAGAACGGCCTAGAAGTAGGCCATCCGGCCGAGCTCGTGGCGCAGGCGCAGGTCCAGCTTCTCGAGCCAGTCCGCCGCGCGCCGATTGATGCGGCCATTTTCGCGGTCCAGACCGCGAGAGTCGGTGACCTGCCAGTTCACGGCATCGCGTCCGTAGTCGACGCGCACCTGCAGGTAGTACTCGCGACGGATGATCGCCGCGGTCACGGCCCCGGGATCGCGACGCTCGACCATCCAGGCGCGACCGCTGTCGCGGATGTAGTGCTTCCAGATGAAGAGCTTGAAGGTCTCGTCATCGAGGCGCAGGCGCGGATCGTACTCTTCGGGCGGCGGTCGGTTCGTGAGCGCCGAGATGATCGCCACTTCGACGTTCTGCCGCGTCAGTCCCTCGGAGATCGTGATGGGCCGCGACTCGGGCAAGGGCGCCGTCGAAGCACACGCTCCACAAAGCAGCAGCAGCGCGAGACCCATGGCTTCGATCTGGCGACTTCGTTTCACGATCCACCCGCCTGTCATCGACCTGCCTCCCCTGTCCGCGCACTCGGGCGCCGCGGCCCTCGCATCATGCCAGCTCGGACCTCCAGCGACCAGCGGCGAGCCGCGCGCGCCCAGCGACGAGCGGCCGAAGACAGCACACTTCAGAGACGAAGCTGGCCGTCGTCCTCCGCCGCGGCAGCGGCGGCGGCGGCCGCCTCCTCCTCGGCGCGTCGGGCGGCTTCGGCTTCGGCGGCCCGGCGCTGATCGGCCTCGTAGCGCTCCAGCCCCTTGCGGAAGCGAGAGGTCACCGGACCGATCAAGCGGCGGTAGAGGAAGCGCGCGAGCCAGTTCGGCAGGCCACCGGCGCGCTCCTGTTCGGCCACCCGCCCCCGCGGATGGTCCATCAGGCGCGGCCCGGGGAACTTGTACTTCCGTGCGTCGCGCCAGAACTCGATGCCCCGCAGATGCTTCGCGTTCTTGAACCCGTAGTGCGCCGGCGCCACCAGCCGCAGGGGTGCACCGTGGGCCATGTCGAGCGGTCGTCCGTCGAGCCGATCGGCCAACAGGACGTCGTCGGCCAACAGGTCCTCGAGCGGCAGGCTGGCGGAATAGCCGTCCTGACAGCGCAGCACCACGAGACGTGCGTCGGGCTTCGGACGTGCGCGCGGTTCCACGAACTTCTCGTAGAAGTCCCGGAACAGGAAACCGCTCCAGCGCACCCCACGCACCGACCAGGTGGTCACGCAGTGGAAGTCGGCCACGCGCTCCTCGCGGTAGAGCTTGCCGAGTTCTTCCCCGGACAGGCTGAACGGACTCGCGACGTCTCCCTTGACCACGAGTTCCAGCTGGTCCGGCGCATCCGGATAGCGATGACTGAAGGCCATCAGGCCGAAGCGCGGAAACGTGTCGTGCTCGACCTGGCCCGGCGGTAGCGGCTTCTCGCGCACCGGCCCCTCCCCTCTCCCCGGGCCCCGGATCGGGCGCTAGGGGTTTCCCCGGAACACAAGCTAGTGGATCGCACGGGTGTGGTTCCAGTCCGCGTGCCGCGACCCGCCGAATGCGCGGTTCGCGCCCCGGGGAGACGGGTCCGGAAGCGGGCTTCAGCCGGGCCACTCCACGGCGTAGACGTCGTACCCCACCCCGCCCGCGATCGGCGCACCAATGCCGATCGCCTGCAGCCCGTGCAGCCACTGATAGCGGGAGTCGCCCGTTTCGAAGAGCGGCGCGGTCGTGATGCGCAGGCCGCGCTCGGGGTCGGGACGCCCCACGCCGTTGTAGGTCATGAGGATCACCGCCTCGTCGTCGGTCTCGAGCACGAGGCGCACGTCGGCTTTCAGGCTGCCGTCCCCGCGCAGCGTGGCCCACTCGGATCCCGGTCCGGGCACGACGCGGCCCGACAGGCGGGGGCCTTCGAAGCGACCGCCCGACGCGCCCAGGATCAGCCGATCGCCATGGGGACCCGGCGACACGGAGAGCGGTGCGCTCGTCTCGGCTTCGATGCGGAAGAGGAACTCGACGGGAAGCGAGGTGCGCTCGGACATGCGGGCTGCTTAGCACGTCGGATCGCCGCGTCCGAATCCGGCCAGACGCATGCCGGGGCACGACCTAGCTTCGCCGCTGCATCGACACCCCGGAGCGCTTCGGCTCCACCAGGAGAACACCATGGCCATCGCCCACGCCCTACCCGGACTCGAGACCGCTCTCTGCGACACGCCCCTCGGCCGGCTACTGCTCGTCGCCTCGGAGAGCGGCGTGCGTCACCTCGATCTCGACGCATCCGCCGACACGCTTTGGCACCGTTTCGAGCGCGCCTTTCCCGCCACCCCGCGCCGCGCTCTGCAGAGCGCCGTCGGACGCCGGGCCCTGCACGCCATCGAGTCGTACTTCGACGGCGACGCCACCGAACTCGACGCGCCGCTCGACGCGACCGGGACGCCGTTCCAGCAGCGCGTCTGGCAGGCGTTGCGCGAGATCCCGCGCGGCCACACCCGCTCCTACGGAGAGGTCGCTCGCCGCATCGGCCAGCCGACGGCCTCCCGCGCGGTCGCGCAGGCCTGTGGCGCCAACCCGATCCCGCTCTTCACGCCCTGCCACCGCGTGATTGCGGGCGCCGGCAGTCTGGGCGGCTTCGCCCTCGGCGTGGAACGCAAGCGAGAGCTGCTCGCGCTCGAAGGGGCGCTCTAGCTTCGCGCCGTCGCAAGACGCATCCTCGCGCCTCCATCGCGAGGAGTCGTCGACATGTTCGAATGGATGGCCGACCCGGAGGCCTGGGTCGCCCTGGGCACGCTCACCGCTCTCGAGATCGTGCTGGGGATCGACAACATCGTCTTCATCTCGATCCTGTCCGACAAGCTTCCCGAGCATCAGCGCGCCCGCGCCCGGAGCATCGGTCTCGGGCTCGCGATGTTCGGACGGGTCGCCCTGCTGTTGTCGATCGCCTGGGTCATGCGCCTCACCGCAGACCTGTTCGCCGTATGGGGCCAGGGCATCTCGGGCCGCGACCTGATCCTGCTCGTCGGCGGGCTGTTCCTGATCGGCAAGAGCACCTACGAGATCCACCACAAGCTCGAAGGGGACGTCACGCCTGACGAGCTCAAGGGCACGGCTTCCTTCGCCAGCGTCATCACCCAGATCCTGTTGCTCGACCTGGTCTTCTCCCTCGACTCGGTGATCACCGCGATCGGCATGGCGGAACACGTCAGTGTGATGGTGATCGCGGTGGTCATCGCCGTCGGGATCATGATGGTCTCGGCCGGACGGATCTCGGCGTTCATCAACCGCCATCCGACGACGAAGATGCTCGCCCTGGCTTTTCTATTGATGATCGGCGCGATGCTCGTGGCCGAGGGCTTCGATCAGCACATCCCGAAGGGCTACATCTACTCGGCGATGACGTTCTCGCTCTTCGTGGAAACGCTGAACATCCGTGCGGGGAGCAAGCACGAGCCCGTGGTCCTTCGGGATCAGCCGCGCCTCGCCGACGCCGAGTGAGGGGCGAACGCTAGCGGGGCTCTCGATCGCGCTCGAACGCCTGCGCCAATCGGCGCGTGCGCGCTTCGAGCGCGAGCAACCGCCGCCGCAGGTGGAGCGCCACGTCGACACCGGCCGGGTTCACGCCGAGGTCCTGGACGAGGATCTGCGCGACCCGGAGTTCCTCGGCCTCGTCCGGCAGGAGTTCTTCGGCGAGGAAGAGCCCTTCGTCGCGCAGTGGCTCGAGGAACCCGCGGCGCTCGACGCCGAGAAAGACGAGGACGTCTTCCACGCGGACGCGCCGGCTCACGAGAAGAGCTCCTTGCGGAGGCCGGGATCCTCGAGGTCCTCCAGCGCGTCGAGCGCGAGTGCCGCTGCCTCGTCGATCGCCTCGGGGACGCGAATCTGCACGTGGGCGTAGAGGTCTCCGGACGTTCCGCCCTTCGGATCGGGGACGCCCTTCCCGCGCAGGCGCAGCCGGGTGCCACTGTGGGTGCCCGGCGGAACGCGCAGCTGGACGCGACCGTCGAGGGTCGGCACCTCGATCTCGGCGCCGCGAATCGCTTCGCGCACGCTCACCGGGAGATCGAAGGCGAGGTCGCGCCCTTCGCGTCGAAACAAACGGTGCGGCCGTACGGTGAGCGTCACCCACAGATCGCCGCGGGTTCCGCCGCCGACGCCCGGACCGCCCTTCCCGGGAATCCGCAGGCGTCCGCCGCTGTCGACGCCGGGCGGAATGCGCACCTTGACCGTCTCGGTCCCGTCCGGACCCTGCAGGGTCAGGGGCGTTTCGCCGCCGCGCATCGCCTGCTCGAAATCCAGGGTGAGATGGGCTTCGAGGTCGGAGCCGGGCATGCGAAAGCCGGCCTCGCCCGCCTGCCGCCCCCCGAAGAAGCGGCCGAGCAGGTCGTCGAGGTCCCCGAACTGGAACTCGGACCCGAAGTCCGTGCCCGGTGCCGCGCCGCCGAAGCGGCGGCCGAAGGCGTCGCGCGCGGTGCGCGCCTGCTCGGCGTCGAAGCCGGCCTCGAGCGAGACGGCGCCGAACTCGTCGTAGAGCTGCCGCTTCTCGGTGTCCTGCAACACCTCCCAGGCGCGGGAGATCTCGCTGAAACGTTCGGCCGCCTTCTCGTCCCCCGGGTTCAGGTCGGGGTGGGTCTGCCGCGCGAGCTTCCGGTACTCCTTCCGGATCGTGTCGAAGTCGGCGTCCCGGGCCACACCGAGGACGGTATAGAGATCGCGCTGTTCGGACATGCCGCCGCAACCTAAGCACCGCGGAGCGCGGATCAAGGGCTCCGCGGCCCGACCACCCCGAGGGGCCCAGGCGCCATCGTCACTCTGGCCGAGCGAAAGCCGCTGGAGGGGACACCACGGACTGCTCGAGGCGCGCGGGGTGCTCGGCTTCACGCTGACAAGGGGCGCGTCGGATCGGCGGGCTTGTCCCGGTCAGGCCGAGTGCATCTCGTCCGCTCGGCCTGAACTCGCGGGCGCGCGACCTCCGACGGAGCCTCCATCCCCGGGGCCCGCGAAAATCGCCGAATCGTCCGCGAAAACAGCGGTTCTCACGGCACCCGAGCGGGGTGGAGCCATGCGCCCGCGGTGCGGCCCGCAGAATCCTCTTCCCGGCGTGACACGTGAGCGTTTCGGCTCCCACTTCCCCTTCAGAACCCCCGGTGCCCCGACGGGGCCGCCCGGACGTGTGGAGTCGATGCGGATGCAGTGGGCCACCCCCGAAGGCGATCTCGACCGCGGCCGACCTTGCGACGGCGTGTCTTCTACCCGTGTCTCGAAAGCGAAGGGCACCCGCCGGCTCGCGGGCTTCGTTCTCAACGTGGGCCTCGCCCTCGTCTCCGTGACGCTGACGCTCGCGGCACTGGAGATCGCGCTCCGCTTCGCCGGCTACGAGGCGATCCACTCGACCTACTCGAAACCTTCGATGTTCTGGAAGGCAGACCGCTTGCTCGGCTGGTCGCATCAGTCGAACGCCGTCGGCACCTTCGTCGGGCCGCGCCCGTGGCCGATCGAGTTCCGCGCCGATGTCGCGATCAACTCCGATGGGCTCAGGGGGCCTGAGATCGGGCCGCGTCCCGAACGCGGGTATCGCGTCCTGCTCCTCGGCGATTCGGTCGTGGCAGGCTTCGAGGTGCCCTACGAGGAGACGTTCGCTGCGCTACTCGAGAGCGAGCTCTCGAAGCGAGTCGGCGCACCGGTTCAAGTGATCAACGCGGGTGTTCGGGGCTACGGAACCGACCAGAGTTATCTCTTCTATCGCGAGCGGGGGATTCGCTTCGACCCCGACCTCGTCATGCTGCTTCATTCAGACAACGACACGCGCAACAACATGACGTTGCATCGGTCGCGGCGCGTCTTTAGCAAGCCCGCCTTGGTGCTCCACGAGGACGAGCGTCTCGAACTCGTGAGGCCCCCCGACGATACGGACGTCTGTGCCCAGCTACAGACAACGGCGGAGGCGACCGTCGTGCGCGCCGACAGTGCCTCCACGCGGGCCGCGTGCAAGCTGCAGATGGCGCTGTTCGATCACTCGGCGCTCTTTAGCGTGCTCACGACTCGGTTGCGGGAGTCGCCGGACCTCTTGCGGAGTCTGTATCGCCTCGGCGCCCCGAAGCGCACCGCGACCGAAGTCGCGGCGAGCCAGCCCGCGACTTCCTCCTACCCGAGCCGGCTCACCTCCGCGATCATCGCCGAACTCGCCCAGACGGTCGGCTCGACGTCCGCGGGCTTCGTCCTCTTCGGATCACCGCGGGGTGTAGCCATGATCGACGAGGTGCGTCTTGCCAGCGAGGGCGTGTTCGCCCACGCGATCGCCCCGGACGGCGAGGACCATCGCTTCGTGCGCGACGGTCACTACAACACCGAAGGGCACCGCGTCGCAGCCGAGCGCTTCACCCCAATCCTCGCCAAGCGACTTCTCGAAGTCGCCGTTGCCCGTGCAGAACGCCGAGCGACGCTGAGTGCCATCACCACGGCCTCGCTCTAGCGCTCGAGCCCCATCGATCTCCGCCCGAAGGCCCCCAGTCCGCGTCGAAGACGTGGGCGAGGTCTTCGAGTCCGGCGATGCGCGCGCCCCTCGCGCCTTCGTAACCCGCCTCGAGTGCGTAGACAGGCCGCGATTCCGGCGTCGACCCACAGGGGACCGCCTCGCTAGGGAATGCACACCTTCGGCAGCGGGTGTTGATAGACGTGCGCCGCGTTCTGGTGCGTGATCTTGCGGATCTCGTCCACCGGCAAGTCGCCCAGCACCTCGTCGATCACGCGTTGGGTGTCGGGCCAGGTGCCGTCGCCGTGCGGGTAGTCGGACTCGAAGAGGATGTTGTCGACGCCGATCGTCTCGCGCGTACAGATCGTCGACGCGTCTTCGATCATGCAGAACCAGAAGTTGCGCCGCAGCACGTCCGACGGCGAGTTCTTCGGGTCGGGCCATCCGGCGCCATAACCCGAACGGCTCATGATGTCGTCGAGCCGATCGATCAGCATGGCGACCCAACCGATCCCGCCTTCGGACATCGCGATCCGAAGCTCCGGGTACTTCGCGGGCCAACCGCTCCACAGCCACTCGGCGCACGAGGTGATCGCGATCGAGCCGAACAGGGTCGAGCCCAGCTCGAGCATCGGAGCACCCGGCGGCATCTGGGCGAAGCCCGACGAGCCGACGTGGAGGTTCATCACCGTTTCGGTTTCGGCGCAGGCGCGGATGATCGGCTCCCAGGACGGATCGAAGATCGGCGGCAACCCTTGGCGATGCGGCTGCTCGGGCAGGGTCACGGCGCGAAAACCGCGCTTCGCGTTGCGGCGGATCTCTGCGGCGCCCTGCTCCGGGTCGGCGAGGAAGGTGATGCCCAACGGAACGATCCGCTCGGGGTACGGCGTGTACCACTCCTCGAAGAGCCAGTCGTTCCAGGCGCGCACGCAGGCCAGGCCCAGCTCCGGGTCCTTCGCCTCCGAGAAGAGCGTGCCCCCGAAGCCGGTCACGCCCGACGGGAAGTTGACCGAGGCGTAGATCCCGCCGATGTCCATGTCCTTGATGCGGGCGTCGATGTCCCAACAGCCGCGACGGACTTCCTCGTATCGCGAGGGTTCGACGCGATGGTCTTCCCGCGGACGACCCGCGACGCACATGAATCCCACCTGGAAGTAGGGCGTGTCTTCGAACTGCCAGATCTCGTGGCCTTCTTCGGTCTCGACGACGCGCGGCGCGCGGTCCTGCAGCTTGCTGGGGAGGCGCCCTTCGAAGGTGTGCTTCGGCTCCATCAGGTGATCGTCGACGGAGATGAAGGTGTACTTCACCGGTCGCGGATCCGGATCGGGCAACAGCGGTCGGGTGACCGGGCGGTTGATACCGAGCTTGACGACGCGGGCCATGACGTCCCTCCTCGGCGTCAGTCTACGCTGATTCCATCGCCCCCAGGCCCTCGTCAGGCACGCCGAACCACGCGCGGGGTCGCGCGCGACGACCTCCGCGCGGGACACGCACGATCGCGCGTCGGATCCCCGCGGCATCGAGCCGCGCGCGGACGCGCGGTGGGTTTCCGCAGCCTCGCGCCACGCGCGCAGGCGTGCAGGTGCGCGGTGGGTTTCCGCAGCGAAACTCAGCGCAGCAGGAAATGCCGTCGGACGAGGAGACGCCGCCCCGGCCCCGAAGCGGTCAGGACCTCAGCGTCCCACGCGAGCCATTTCGCGGAGGAAACCCACCGCAAGGTCGCGTTCGCCTCGAGCAACCTGAACGCGCCGCGAGCGCCGGGCCCCTAGATCTCGGCGTCGCCGAACTCGGGCTGCCGCTTCTCCATGTTCGCCTTCACCGCCTCGGCCTGGTTCGGCTTGCCGATCACGCGGGCCTGCAGCTCCTGCTCCAGCGCCAGTGCCGCCTCGGCTTCCCGCACCTGGGTCGTCTCGAGCAGTTCCTTCGCCGCGCGGACGGCGGTGGGGTTGCGGGCCGCGATCTCGTGGGCGAGTTCGAGGGCGGCTTCGTGCGGCGAATCCGTCACGTGAGTGGCGAGACCGAGTTCGACGGCCTCGGCGCCGGACACGACGCGGGCCGTGTAGATCAGCTCCTTCGCGACATCGAGCCGGACCTGACTGCGGAGGGTCTGGGTCGCCGACATGTCGGGGATCAGTCCCCAGTGCAGTTCGCGCAGGGAGAGCTTCGCATCGGGGGTGACGAAGCGGATGTCCGCCGACAGGGCCAGCTGCATCCCAGCGCCGTAGGCGACGCCCTGCACCGCCGCGATCACGGGCATCGGAAGCTCGCGCCACAGGAAGGCCGCCGCCTGGAACCAGTTCGCCGGGGTGTCCGGTACCTCGGGCATGTCCTTGAAGGACGGGCCGGTCTGGCCCATCGACGCGAAGTCGAGTCCGGCGCTGAACGCGCGGCCCTCGCCCGAAAGCACGACCGCGCGGACCGATGGCTCCTTCGCGAGGCCCTGGGCTGTCTCGATCAGGCCATCGAACATCGGGCGGTCGAACGCGTTCAGCTTGTCGCTGCGCGTGAGCCGCACGTCGGCAATGTGGTTCGAGATCTGGACTTCGACGCGGTCGGACATGGGGGCCTCCAGTGGGAGGCGTAGGCTAGCAGGCTGCTGAAGAATCCTGGACCGAGCGACGCGAGCGAGTTCCGGTTGCCTTCGAGGCGCCGAAACGAAGCGGTAGTGTCGCTACCGCGAGTTTCGGGAACGAAGAAGGCGGCCCGAAGACGCCGCGTGGCGACGGGAATGGGTGCTTCGGCATCCTGCTAGCCCGCTTGGGCCCCATGCGCGGCAGCGCCAGGACGGCTCAGGCCGAGCAGCCGGCCATACCCGCCGACGGGCAAGGGGCCACCGGACGGTTCGGTTTCACGGGGCGACGCGTGCGGGCTACGGCGACCGGACGCGCGCGCCACCAGGGTTCGCTCCAGACGATCAGGCCGATGCCGGCGAAGGTGAAGACAGCCCAGAGCAGGACGAGAGAGATCCAAGCCACGGAATCCTCCGGGCGGGCGCGTCTCTTGGAAGCCGCCGGGCGCGGCCGGTTACACCTCGTCGTCGAGAAGCGGGAGGGCTACGTCGGTCCGCAGCTCTTCCGGGGAAACATCGGCGGGGTCGTTCCGGTAGAACTCCCAGATCTCCGTCGACTCGCGCGAGCCACTGGTCGTGCGTGCCGGGTGGCCCCGCTCCTGGGCCCAGGCGTGGAGGGCGTGATGGGCGAGGCCGAGGGTCTCGTACGGCCCGACATGCTCGACGGTGGCGAAGCGCCCCCCGGGCAGCTCCCAAGGCTCGGCGCCGGCCACGCGGGGCGCGCTGGCTCCGTCGGGGAAGGCCACGCAGGCGTGGACGGCGATCCGATCGTCGGGGCCGAACTCGTTGATGCAGAGAACGGGCTCGGCCACCGCGCTGCCCGCACGCGCGAAGCCGTCGAACAGGGCGTAGACGAGCTCGGTCGTGTCGGGGACGAGTCGTTCGGAATCCGTCTCCCCCGAGATGCGCAGCACCGGGTGCGACGACCGGGTCTCCGTCTGCACCGCGTACGGAGCCAGCTGACCGGTCTTCGCGATCTGGCGCAGGGAGAGCAGCGCCCGCTGTTGGGCCGCCAGCTCGGCCTCGACCCGCGCGGCTTCCGCATCGACCAGCGACTTGAGCTCGGTGGGCTCGGCGGCGAGGGCGCGCCGGATCACCGCCAGGGGCAGGTCGAGGGAGCGCAGCATGCTGATCATCACCGCGTCGCGGGCCTGCTCGCGGGCGTAGTAGCGGTAGCCCGATTGCGGATCGACGAAGGCAGGCGCCAACAGACCCAGCTCGTCGTAGTGGCGCAGCGCCTTGACGCTGAGCCGGCAGCTGCGCGCGAAGCGTCCGATGGGCATCCAGCTGCTTTCCCGCATCGTGTGCACCTCCGCCCGCCGGGGCCTGGAGCGCGGCGGGGACAGGAGGCGTCCCGTCCCCGCCATGCCGTTCAGACGACTCCGTGGCTTTCAGACTACTGCGCGGCGTACTCGCCCGTCGGCGGGATCAGCTCCACGACGTCAACCAGGAGGCCGGCGGGGTCGCGCGTCATGAAGTGGCGCTGGCCCCACGCTTCGTCGCGCAGCTCCTGCACGATCGGCACGCCCTGCTCGCGCGCACGCGCGTGCACGGCGGTGGCGTCGTCACACTCGAAGGTGACCAGCACACCGGTGGCGGGCTTCTGATCGGTGGCGGGCACGCTGTCGTGTGCGCGCTGGACGAATGCGAGCTGGATCCGCTCGTCCTCGGGGTGCTGCAGCTGGACGTACCAATCGCTGTCGAAGACCGCCTTCAGCTCGAGGAGGCGGGTGTAGAAGTCGCGGCAGGCCGCGACGTCATCGGTGCACACGTCGGGAAAGAGGCTGGTCATGGGGATCTCCTGGGGTTTCGCGTGGTGGGGCGCGCTTTCCGCGCCCGCGAGACCCAACCTGCGGTCTCCCCCGACCGGAGAGTCAAGGGCCGGCCCCTGTTTTCTGTGGCGGCTCCTACTTTCTCTGGAACTGGGGGGTGCGCTTCTCGGCGAAGGCGCGCGGCCCCTCCTTGGCGTCCTGGCTCGCGAACACGGCCTGGCCGTACTCCCACTCGTGGCGCAGGGCAGCATCGAGCTCCATGCCGTCGCACTCGTGCAGGGTCCGGGTGATCGCCTCGACGGCGAGGGGCCCGTTGCGACCGATCGTGGCGGCGATCTCGAGCCCCTTCTCCAGGGCCTGGCCATCCGGCACCACGTGGCCGATCAGGCCGATCTCCTTCGCCTCGGGTGCGCGCAGGTGTTTCCCCGTCAGCAGGATCTCGGCGGCCTGGGTGTACGGAATCTGCCGCGGCAGCCGCACCGCGGACCCGCCCATCGGGTAGAGGGACCAGCGCGCTTCGGAAACGCCGAAACGCGCACTCTCGCCGGCCACTCGGATCTCCATCGCCTGCAGGAGCTCGGTCCCACCGGCGATCGCGACCCCTTCGACGGCTGCGACGATCGGCTTCGTCGGTCGGTAGTGGCGGAACAGCGCCTTGTAGACCACGTCCCGGTCGGCGGCGAGGCGGCCCTGCACGTCGATCTCCGGGTCTTCGTTGCCGCCGTCGCCGGCCATCCCCTTGAGATCCGCGCCCGAGCAGAAGTTGCCGCCCGCGCCGGTGACGACGATGCAGCGGACCTCCGCGTCCTGTGACGCCTCCTCATAGGCGTCGAACATGCGGATCAGCATGGCTCCGGAAAGCGCGTTGTAGCGCTCGGGCCGGTTCATCGTGATGACCATCGTGTGGCCGTCGCGTTCGACGATCGCGTCGGGCATGAAGCGTTCCTTCCTTCGAAAAAGCGCGGTCCAGCCTAGGAGACCCGGAGGGCCGGCTCGACCGTGACTTCGTGCCGCCGGTTGCGCCCGAATTGCCGGTCGGGTCCTGGGAAATACCGAGTGTGGGCTAAAGCCTTCACCTGACCCGCCGAAGAGAACCGTGACATCGCCTCTCGTGTGACCGCCCCGGGCTTGGAGCGAAGGACGCTTCCCAGCCCGCTTTGTGGACCGGAAAGGCATCGCTGATGACCCCCCAGATCCGTCGCGCGGGTCGGCCCCCGGGCCACCGCGTCGCACTCCGCGCCCTCGCGGGCGCCGCCGCCGCCCTGGCGTTGGCCCTCCCGGCCACTGCCGGTCCCCTCTTCAAGAAGGGCGATCACGCCGGCGAGTACCACGCCTTCGACGACCACAGTCGCGAGGACCTGCGCCGCATCGATCTCTCCGGCGCCGATCTCCATTCGACGCGCCTGGTCGAGACGAACCTGAAGCGCGCCAACCTGGCCGAAGCCCGGCTCACCGAAGCCGTGCTCAACCGCGCGAAGCTGGCGCGCGCCAACCTGCGCGGCGCCACGCTCGACAACGCGAAGCTCCGCAAAGTGCAGGCCTACAAGGCCGACTTCAACGGCGCGAGCCTCGTCGCTGCGAAGGCGAGCGGCGCGAAGCTCGTCGGCGCGATCTTCGTCGACGCGAACCTCACGGACGTCGACTTGCGCAAGGCGCAGGCGAAGCGCGCCCGCTTCGACGGCGCGGTGCTCGATGGCGCGCGACTTCAGCGCGCGAAGCTCCAGCGGACGGTCTTCACCGGCGCTTCGCTGATCGAGGCCCGCCTGAACAAGGCGAACCTCCGTCATGCCCAGTTCCAGGGCGCCGTCCTCGACGGGGCGCGGCTCCGTGCGGCCAACCTGCGCGACGCCGACTTCTCGGGTGCGAGTCTGCTCGGTGCAGACCTGCGCCGCGCAAAGCACGCCCAGCGTGCCGTCTGGATCGACGCCCTCTACGACGCCGACACGCGTCTCCCGGCGGGCATCGACACGAGCACCATGACCTTCGTCTTCGGACTCTGTGAGAACGGCGACTTCCAGATCGACGCCGACCGCGACGGCGAAGCCGACCCCTGCGTCGCCGGCCAGGGCGCCGAGACCCCGTCTCCCCCGACCACTCCGCTGCCCGAGCCGGGCCTCCCGGCCGGACTCGCCGGGCTCGCCCTGCTCGTCTGGCTGTCGCGACGGCGCGACTAGCCCGCTTCGTTCCTCCCTCTCGCTCCCTCGCTGCTTCCCTCCCTCCTCCGATCCCTCCCCCCTCGAGCCGCGGGGCCTGTGCACTCCCCCCCTCCACGCGCGGGCCCCGCGGACTCGAACCCACCGCGGGAACAGCGAAATTTCTCGGCCCGGTGTGAAGCACCTCACACCGGCTGGGCGACACCTCGGGCACTCTCCACTCGGGGTACGGACGAAGTGAGGCCCGGAAGCCGTGAAATCACCCGCGCGGCTTCCGGGTCTCCTTCCTTCCCGCCAGAGCCGAACGCGGCGAAACGTCCTCCCGCTCCCGCCCGCAGCGCCTAGACTCGGGATCCTTTGCCTCGAGGAGGGTGCGGCCGATGGGCCTTGGCTACGACGAAGCGATCGCGATGCTGACTGGCCCGGGTGGCCCCTTCGAAATCGAAGAGGCCGAGATCCGCGGCCAACGCCTCAAGGTGTTCAAGAGCACGCCGCCGTCGCTGCGCGCCGTGTTCGACCTGGCGCGCACCCGCGGTGACCAGCCCTTCCTGGTCTACGAAGACGAGCAGTGGAGCTTTGGCGAGGTCATGCGCCACGCCGACGCGCTGGGTGCCGCGCTCGTCGAACGCTACGGCGTCGAGCCGGGGGATCGCGTGTCGATCGCGATGCGCAACTATCCGGAGTGGATCGTCGCGTTCGCGGCGATCACCTCGGTGGGCGGCGTCGCCGTCCTGCAGAACGCCTGGTGGACCGCAGACGAGATCGACTATGGGCTGCGCGACTCGGGCAGCAAGGTGCTCATCGCCGACCTCGAACGACTCGAACGTGCCCAGGCCACCATCGCCGACGCCGGTGTCGCGACGGTGGTGGTGCGCAGCGAAGACCGGTCGCTGCCCGCCGGCGTCGACCGCTACGAAGACGTCGTCGCCCTCGGAACGCCGATGCCGGCCGTCGACATCGACCCGCACGCCGACGCGACCATCCTCTATACGTCGGGCACGACGGGTCGCCCGAAGGGCGCCGTCTCCACCCACCACGCCGTGCTGTCGGCGATGGGCGCCTTCGGATGTCGCGGCATGGCGCTGGCGCTGACCAGCGGGCAAGGCGACGATGCGGAGGCCGCGCCGGCACCGCCGCCGGCGCTCTGCTTCATCCTGGTGGTCCCGCTCTTCCACGTCACGGGCTGCGTGGCGGTGATGCTCTCCTGCTTCGGCGGCGGCCACAAGCTGGTGATGATGTACAAGTGGGAACCCGGCCGTGCCCTCCAGCTGATCGAGCGCGAGAAGGTCAGCAACTTCGTCGGCGTACCGACGATGTCCTGGGACCTGCTCGAGAGCCCCGACTTCGAGAAATACGACACGACGAGCCTCGCCTTCGTCGGTGGCGGCGGCGCGCCCGCGCCCCCCGAGCTGGTGAAGCGCGTCGATGGCAGCTTCCGCAACGCGGCGCCGGGCATTGGCTACGGCATGACCGAGACCAACGCCTACGGACCGCAGAACGCGGGTGACGACTACCTGCGCAAGCCGACCAGCTGCGGTCGCACGGTGCCGGTCGTCGAGATGAAGGTCGCCCACGAGGACGGCGTGGCGCTGCCTTCGGGCGAAGTCGGCGAGATCTGGTTCCGCGGACCCAACCTGATCCGCGGCTACTGGAACCGTCCCGAAGCCACGGCCGAGACGATCGTCGACGGCTGGCTGCGCAGCGGCGACATCGGCCGCATCGACGAAGAGGGATTCGTCTACGTCCAGGACCGCGCGAAGGACATGGTCCTGCGCGGCGGCGAGAACATCTACTGCGCTGAGGTCGAGGCCGCGATCTACGAACACCCGGCGGTGTACGAGGCCGCGGTGTTCGGCATGCCCCACGAACGACTCGGCGAAGAGGTGGCGGCGGCGATCGTGGTCAAGGACGGGCACCAGCTCGAGACGGCGGAGCTGCAGGCCCACGTCCGCGAGCGTCTGGCGGGGTTCAAGGTGCCGTCGATCGTGCAGCTGGGCTCGACCTCGCTCCCGCGCAACGCGTCGGGGAAGATCCTGAAGCGCGAGATCCGCGACGCCCTGGTCGACGCGGGCTAGCGCGCCGGAGACACGGGCGAGCGCTCAGCGCTCGGGGTCGTCCTCGGCGTGAAGGGCGCGCAGCGCGTCCACCTCTTCCGGGGTGAGCACACCGCTGCGCTCCAGGCGCGCGAGGCGCTGGGCCGCCGGATCCTCGGGCTCGCGTCGATCCGCCTGGCGCAGGGTCCGCGCGACGTCCTGGCCCCGTTCGAGGGCTTCGTCGAAGCGCGCCCGGAGCGCATCGGCGTCGTCGATTTCGAGGGAGCCGCGCGCTTCGAAGTGCTCGCGGAAGACCTGGCCCACGGCCACCGTGGAAGCCCCGGCCAGCGCCATCTGGGCGGCACCCCCCGCCAACCAACCCGCGCCGGGCAACGCCTTGAGCGTACTCGCGCCCAAGCGGGCCAACGAGGCCCCGGCGATCGCGCCGAGCAGGGCACGGCCCTGAACCGCGTCGAAGGGAACGTCGTAGCGCTCGGCGAGGCGCCGCAGCAGATCCAGCTGCACGGTCGTGACCGCCGCGACGTCGGCGATGGGGACGGGCGTGGCGGCAGCCGCGATCGCGGCCGCCGCGTGGCGGAGGATCAGCTCGGTGGTCCGGTCGAGGGCCATCCTCACGAGGAGAGCAAGTGGCGTGCCTTCCCGCCAGGGGGTTTCCGCCCTGCCTGACGACTCGCCCGCAGCTGGAAGCCGGCACCCGCGGCCCCGGGGTGCAGCTCCGACCCGGCACCCCGCGTGTTCCGGCTTCCCCCGACCGCTACTCCCGCCCCAAACGGCCCCCGGCGGGGAGAGGGTTGCTAGAATCGCGGCTCCCCCACGCACGTCGTGGGCGCCGGAGCGCCTCGATGTACCTCTCTTATTACGGGTTTCGCGAGAAGCCCTTCGCCTTGAGCCCAGACCCGCGATTCCTGTACCTCTCGGATTCCCACCGAGAGGTGTTGGGGCACCTCGTCTATGGCATCGAACAGGGCGAGGGGTTCATGGCGATCACCGGCGAAGTCGGCACGGGCAAGACCACGCTCTGCCGCACCCTGCTCAGTCGCCTGGGCGCCGAGTCCGAGGTCGCCTTCCTCTTCAACCCGACGCTCACCCCGCTCGAGCTGCTGAAGGCGATCAACGCCGAGTTCGGACTCTCGACGTTCGGCGAATCGCGGCCCGAGCTGACCGAAGTCCTCAACGGGTTCCTGCTCGAACAGAGTGCCCAGGGGCGGCGGGTGTTGCTGATCGTGGACGAGGCCCAGAACCTCGAGACCGAGACCCTCGAGCAGCTGCGCTTGCTCTCGAATCTCGAGACCGAGACGACGAAGCTCCTGCAGATCGTCCTGCTCGGACAACCCGAACTCGACGAGAAGCTCGCGCAAACCGAGATGCGCCAGCTCCGCCAACGCATCAGCGTGTGGTGGCACCTGGGACCGCTCGAAGCGAAGGAAACCGCCGCCTACGTTCGGCACCGGCTGCGGATCGCCGGCGCGCTCGACCGTCCCATCTTCACCGACGGCGGGCTGAAGGCGGTCCACCAGTTGAGTCGCGGCGTCCCGCGCGTGATCAACCTGGTGTGCGACCGCGCGCTGCTGGCCGGCTATGCGGAACAGCAGGCCCAGATCGACCGCAAGCTCGTCTCGCGCACGGCCACCGAGCTGCGCCCCGCGCGCACCCGGCGCGCCTCGAGTCGCTGGGCCTTCGGCGGTCGCGCCGGGGCCCTCGCGTTCGCGACGGGCATCGCCCTGGCGATCGCGCTCGCCGGCGCAATGCGCCAACCCGGCTCTGCGCCCCCCGAACCGCCCGCGGTGAGCGCTGCGCCTCCCGCGGCACCTGCGCCGGTCGTGGCGGATCCGTTGAAGCCGGAGCCTGCGCCGGTCGAGGTCGCCCGGCCCGAACCGCCGGCCCCCCGCGTCCCGCTGCAGGGCGTCGCGCTCGAGCGCCTGCTGCGCACCCAGACCCCGGACGCGGCCCGCTCGGCCACGCTCGACGCGATCCTCGCCGCCTGGGAGCTTCCGCCGACCGAAGGCGAGCCCATCGAAGAGGAAGACCTGCGCGCGCGGCTGTCATCACAGCGCCTCGAGCTGCTGCCGGTCCGCCCGGAGATGACGGCCTTGCTCGACGCCGCAACGCCGGCGATCGTATCCCTGCGCGACCGCGCGGGAGTCGCGCGGGTCGCGCTGTTGCGATCGGTCGTGGGGGACCGCGTGGAGCTCGAAGGCGTCGTGCGGGGAGAGAGCGTGAGCATCGAGACCGCCGAGTTGCTGCAACACCTGGACGGCGAGGTCTATGCAGTCTGGCGCGATCACGAGGATCTGCCGCGCGTGATTCGGCCCGGCGACCAGGGACGCCCGGTGGTGTGGTTGCAGCAGGTGCTGGGAGAGCTCGGCTACTACCGCGAAACCGCGCACGGAAGCTTCGACGAACGCACCCGCGACGCGGTGTCGCGCTTCCAGTGGGACCGCAGCATCGAGGTGGACGGCGCCGTCGGCCCGCGCACCCAGATGAGTCTCTACGACGCGCTGCCCCGCTACACCACGCCGAGCCTGCTCCCCGAGTCCGTGAACCTCGCTCGCGCCTCTTCGTAGTCGCGAGCCCCGTCGACAGAAAACAGGAGACCATGGCGACGGGCTCGTACAAGCGCTGGCGGAGCGTGCTGCCGTGGGTCGTGTCGGCGGGGCTGCTCTTCTACGTCTTCGGCTACGCGACCGACTGGGGTCGGCTGCTCGGGGCGATGGGCGAGGCCGACGTGCCGTGGTTCCTGTTCTACGCCACGGCCGACCGTCTCGCCTTCTTCATTGCGTGGACGTCGTTGTCCGCGGTCGCGCTGCGACGCTTCGTCGTGCAGGTCCCGGTCTTCTCGGTGTTCGCGATTCGCGGCGGCTCCGAGCTGGCCCGCGCGGTGAGCAACCCGCTCTCCGACGCCGCCTACTTCATCGGCCTCGTGCAGCTCTGCGGCGGTCGCTACGACGCCGTGGTGGCCGCCGCGTTGGTGCCCGTCGTCAGCCACATGTTCGTGATGCTGATCCAGGTGACGATCGCCCTGCCCTTCCAGGCAGGCGGCGTGATGGCCGTGCCGGGTGTGTTCTTCACCGCCGTGGCCATGTGGGTCGTGGTGGCGGTGGCGGCGGTGCTGATCTGGTCCGCTCGCCGCGGGCGGGTGACCAGCAAGCGCCTCGAGCCGATCAACGCCTGGCTCGACCGCTTCCCGCCGCGCGCCATTGCGCCGTTCATCTGGGGTTTCGGCCTGCTCGCCCTCTTCGACGTGCACATCCAGTACCTGGCTTCCCACGCATTCGGGGTGGCGATCGACTGGACGGCGATGGCTGCGCGTCTCCCGATCATCTATCTCACCTTCCTGATTCCGACCCTCGGCAACTTCGGGACCCGGGAGCTCACCTGGGCGGCGCTCTTCGGTGAGTTCGGCGACCGCGACCACCTGATCGCCTACGCCTTCTCGATCAACGCGATCTTCCTCGTGCTCAACGTGATCCTGGGCGTGATCTTCCTGTCGCGGGCGCTCCAGCTGATCCGCGCGGTTCGCGAAGCCCGGCGTGAGGGGGAACGCGTTCCCCAGCCGATCTTCCCCGACCCGACGGACACCTGAAGCGGCGCGTTCGTGTGCACGGGGCGCCGTGCGCGTTACGATACAGGCCCCGCCCTCCCGCCCAGCTTCCCTCCTCCCTGCGGAGTACGCCGATGGCGAGAAAGAGCAAGACGGCCGTCTTGAAGCGGCAGCGCGAGCTGAAGAAGGCGGAGAAGGCCGCTGCAAAGCGCGAGAAGCGGGCCACACGCGAGGGCGTCGCGGCGGACGAAGACGTCGCCACCCAGGACGACCTGGCCGGTTACGGCCTCGTCGAAGAAGAAGAACCCGAAGTCGAGCAGGAAGCCTGAGCGCTTGGCCAACAACGAACCTCTGATCGCCGTCTTCATCGACTACGAGAACCTGGCCATCGGCGTCCGCCGGATGCGCAAGGGCTCGTTCCAGATCGACCTGGTCCTGCGGCGTCTCCTGCAGCGGGGCCGCATCGTCTACAAGCGCGCCTACTGCGATTGGGGCAACTACCGCGAGGCCGTGCGCGAGTTCCACACCCACGGCATCGAGCTCGTCGACATTCCCCAGTCGAAGGCGAGTGGCAAGAACAGCGCCGACATCCACATGGTCGTCGACGCGCTGGACCTCTGTTACCAGAAGGACCACATCGATTCCTTCGCCTTGATCTCGGGCGACAGCGACTTCTCGCCGCTCGTCGCGAAGCTCAAGGAGAACGAGAAGTGGGTGGTCGGCTGCGGCGTGAAGAGCTCGACCTCCGATCTCCTGATCGGGAGCTGTGACGAGTTCGTCTACTACGACGACCTGATCCGGGACGTCGAAGCGAAGAAAAAGAAGAAGAAGCCCTCGACGAAGAAGAAGGACGACTCGGGCAACAAGAAGGACGAGCTGGCCGACAAGATCCTCGAAGCCGTCGATTCCCTGGAACGCGACTACGACACGATCTGGGGTTCGATGGTCAAGCAGACGATCCGGCGGCTCTTCCCCGGCTTCAACGAGGGCTACTACGGAGCCCGCTCCTTCGCCGATGTGCTCGAGATGGTCGAGAAAGACGGCCACATCGACCTCGAGTTCGACGAGGACCGCGGCAACTACGTCGTGCGCCCGCGGCGCTAGGCGGCGGCCCTAGGCCTGCGGCTCCGCGCGCAGGACCGCGATCGGCAGCTGGAAATCGTAGTCGCCCGGCCGCTCGAGCCCGAAGCGCGCCCGCACTTCGGCAGGTGCCGCGTCGAAGAGCACGCGTAGACCCGCGGTCGCCTCGGCCGAGGTCCCGATCCGGGTCACCCAGGCTTCGAAATCGATCTCGAGCACGAAGCGGTCGAGCACTTCCGACGCCAGCCCCGCCGTCGCGAGCAGCGCCTGCCAATCGGCCTCGCGGTGGTCGCGCACGTGGCTCGGGTCGCGCAGCACCTCGAACGCGTTCAGGAAGGTGTCGCTGGCCGCGTCGTCGGGGGCCACCGCGTCCGACAGCAGGAAGAGTCCTCCCGGGACCAGCACCCGTGCGACCTCACGCAGCATGGCGGCCGGGTCGGCCACGTGGTGCGCCGAGTGTCGGGACGTCACCACGTCGAAGGACGCATCCGGGAAGGGAAGCGCCTCGGCATTCCCGGGTTCGAAGCGCGCGTTGGAGATGCCCCGCTCCATCGCCTGGGCGCGCGCCGCATCGAGCATCGCCGGGGTGAGGTCCAGACCCACCGCCTCGGCGACGCGGGGCGCGAAGGCCAATGCGGTGTGCCCCGGCCCGCAGCCCAGGTCGAGCACCCGCTCGTGGCCGGTGCGGACACCCGCGGCCAGGAGAGCGTCGAGGTCGGGCCCGGAGCGGTGCACGGCGCTCGTGACGTAGGCGGCCGCAGCCGGGCCGAAGCGGTCTTGAATAGAGGCGGTCTGATCCATGGAGGACTCCGGAGTGGGGGTGAGAACGGGGTCAAGTGCATTTCATTTGCGTATCAATAATTATTAACATAAGTTAAATATCATGCAAGCGCGACCCGAGATCCACGAGGCCATCGCCGCCCTCCAGCGGCTCACCGAGCTCTTCACCCTGCGGCGGCGTCAGCTCGCCGGCGAGGTCGGGCTCACCGAATCCCAGTGGTCCCTGCTCGAAGAGGTGGCCGACGTGCACTTCCTGCCGTCGCTCTTCGCTCAGGAGCGCGAATGTACGCCGGCGGCGGTGTCACGCGGGCTCCGCGCCCTGCTCGACCAGCGCCTCGTGGTCGTGGAGATCGACCCGAGCGATGGGCGCCAGCGCCGCTATCGATTGACCGCCGAAGGCAAGCGCGTGCTGCGCAACCTGCGCCGCGGACGCGAACGCGCGATCGCCGCCATCTGGCAGGACTTCGACGCGCCGACCCTCGGGGCGTTCGTGCACTTCGCCGACGAGCTGTCCGATCAGCTGGCGGCCTATGCGGGCCGCGGGGCTACTTCCCGCGAAACTCGGGCTTCCGCTTCTCGCTGAACGCTTTCACCGCCTCGACGTAGTCCTCGGTGAAGGCACCGCAGACCATGCGCTCGGCTTCGACATCGAGGCAGGACTGCAGATCTTCGGTGAGGGCCCGGTTCAGGTTTTCCTTCATGAAGCGCAGGGCGATCGGCGGTCCGCTCGCGATCTCCTTCGCCCAGGCCAGGGCTGCGTCCGGCAGTTCGGCTTCCGCCACGACCCGGTTGGCGAGGCCGAGCGCGAGGCAATCCTCGGCGCTCACGCGTCGTGCGGTGAACATCAGCTCGCGGGCCCGGGCCGGACCGAGCAGTCGCGTGAGGAACCAGCTGGCGCCGTAGTCTCCGGAGAGCCCCAGGCGCGCGTACGCGGTGGTCACGAAGGCGCTCTCGGCAAAGATCCGCAGGTCGCAGGCGAGCGCGAGCGCGAACCCCGCGCCCGCAGCGGGCCCGGGCAGCGCGGCCAACACCGGCTTCGTCAGGCGGTGCAGCAGCGCGGGCACCTCGTGTTCGCGGCGCAGGATGCGCACGCGCGGCTCGCGTTCGGGCGGCGGCCCCTCGGCCATGACCTTCGTGTCGCCGCCCGCGCAGAACCCGCCGCCCGCGCCGGTCAGCAGGACGCACCCCACCCCGGTGTCGTCGTCGAGCACGGGCAGCACGGCGCGCAGCGCTTCCTTCATCTCGATGGTCAGCGCGTTGCGGGCCTCGGGACGATGCAGGGTGAGGACGGCGACCCGTTCGTCGACGTGACACAAGAGCTGCTCGGTTCCGGTCTCGATCGTTTCGCTCACCGCTCCTCCGTGGCGCGTCACCCTACCACGCTCTCCCGATGGCTTCCGTCGGTGCCCTGCCCTTGCCAGCGCGGGTCTCGGGCGACTACAAAGCGGGGGCTCGCTCGACCCCTTCTGGAGGATCTCATGGGACTGCCCGAACCCCCGCCGCTCGGAGCCCACGCCCTGCCCGCCGGCAGCTACGACGGTCAGGTCGTCCTGGTCACCGGAGGCGGGACCGGCCTGGGCAAAGCGATGGCCGTCGAGTTCGGTCGACTCGGCGCGACGGTCGCGATCGTGTCGCGCTCCGAAGAGCACCTCGCGGCCGGTGTCGCGGCGGTAGAAGAGGCGGGGGGCAAGGCCCTGTCGGCCACCGCCGACGTCCGTCAGGCGGACAGCGTCGCCGCCGCCTTCGACCGCGTCGCCGAGCAGGCGGGTCTCCCCGACGTCCTGATCAACAACGCCGCCGGCAACTTCCCGGTTCCCGCCGAGGACATGAGCCCGAACGCCTGGCGTGCGGTCGTCGAGATCGTCCTCTCGGGCACGTTCCACTGCTCGCGCGAGTTCGGCCGTCGGCACATCGCGGCCGAAACGCCGGGCGCGATCGTCAACATCGGCGCCGCCTACGCCTGGACCGGCGGTCCGGGCTTCGCCCACTCCGCCGCCGCAAAGGCCGGCGTCAAGAACCTCACCGAGACCCTCGCCGTCGAATGGGGACCCTACGGGATACGCGTGAACGGCCTGGTGCCCGGCCTCTTCCCCCACGACGACGAGACCCAGAACATTCGTTCGGTCCCCGAACGCCGCAAGAACGACGGGGCCCGGGCTCCGGCGGGCCGGGTCGGATTTCCCCACGAGTTGGGCTGGGCCGCCACGTTCCTGGCGTCTCCCTACGCCGCCTACATCAGCGGCCACACCCTGGTCGTCGACGGCGCGAACTGGCAGCGCCGCGCCATGCTCATGCCCGAGTTCGTGCCGATCCGCGAACAACTCGGCAAGGGCCCCTTCGAACTCTGAGCCCCACCTGCGAGGACCCCTCTCTTGAGTGAACGACCCGTCTTGATGGAACTCGTACGCGAGCCGCCGCTCGCCCACATCGTGCTCACGAATCCGGAGAAGCTGAACGCCTGGAGCTGGGAGTCGGCCCGCCAGGTGACGACTCTCGCCGACGAGATTCGCTTCGACGACACGATCCGCGCGGTCGTGTTCCGCGCCGAGGGCCGGGCCTTCTGCGCGGGGGTCGACCTCGGCATGCCCGAAGACCGCATCACCGGCCGCTCCCCGGCCGAGAAGACCCGCAACTATTTCGAGAAGTTCCGATGGGTCCACGAACGTTTCCACGTGCTCGCGGAGCTGCCGCAGCCCGTCGTGATGGCGATTCACGGCTACTGCCTCGGCGCGGGCCTCGAAGTCGCCATGATGGGCGACATCCGCATCGCCTCCGACGATGCGCGCTTCGCGCTCCCCGAGCCGAAGGTCGGCGTGTCGATCGATGCGGGCGGCGACCTGCGCTTGATCGCCGAGATCGGTGCGGGTTGGACGAAGCTCCTCGCCCTGACCGGCCGACGCATCGACGCCGAAACCGCCCTGCGCATCGGCATCGTGCAAGAAGTCGTGCCGCGTGACACGCTGGTCGACCACGCGACGGCGCTCGCCGCCGAGATCGCCGGCAATGCGCCACTCGCCGTGCAGGGCATCAAGCGCACGATCAACTACCGCGCCCAACAGGGCCTCGCCGAAGCGCTGCGCTTCGAAGCCGCCAGCGCCGCGCCGCTCTTCACCTCCGACGACATGACCCTCGGCTACAAGGCGATGGCCGCGAAAGAGGACGCGAAGTTCGAGGGGAAGTAGCCCCCGGAGTCAGCGGACGCCGGGCCCGTCGAAGCGTCCGTTGCCGTCGACGTCCACGTAGATCGGGTTCGAGAACGCAGCCGACACGAAGCCCGGAACCACCGTCTCGGTGTAGGGGCCCGGGTGTGCCGCGCGCCAGGCTGCAGCGTCCGCGTCGAGCGGCGCCCCCGCCTCCAGCACCACGAAGGCATCCGCGTCGAGCGCGAGGGGAACGCGTCCCGTGCGCTCAGTCGTGCGATGCACGACGTCGCCGTTCACCACGATCCGCACCTCTTCGAGCGGAACCCAGTCGGCCGCGTCGACCTCGAAAGCGACGAACCCGGCCTCGCCGCCGGGCACGAGCGCACCGGCCTCGGCCGTGCCCACCTGGAAGCGGCGGATGCGCGGACCAGTCGTTCCGAAGCTGCGTCCCTCGCGCAGGGCGCGATCGAAGCCCGCCTGTGGCTCCGGCCGTGGATCCGTTCCCACCCAGACGTAGTTGCGCGGGTACGCCGCCAGCTGATCGGCGCCGTGGGTATCCGAGTTCGCGGTCCCCGTGCGACGGACGCCGTGTCGGAGCAAGGCGTGCCAGTCCGCGCGCATCAGCCGGTAGGCGTTGTACGACTTGCCGTTCATCACCTCGATGGCGTCGAAGTCCAGCGCGCGGGTCCCGTCGGCAGCGGCCTCGAGGAGCGGCGCATGGTCGGGCGCATCCAGCGGCGCCGCGGGATCGAAGGCGGGTCCCTGGCTCAGGTGGGTGAAGAAACTGCCGTCGTGGCGCGCGGGCTTCCGGCCGCGCGGATGGTTCAACTGCAGGACCTGAGCGCCGTGTTCGCGACGGAGCTTCGAGTAGAGCTCTCCTACGAGCAGGTTCTGACTGGGAGGCGCTCCCGCACGATGCAACGTCGGACGCGGCTCGACGGGCCAGGCGTTGTGGTGCCCGATCGTCCAGGGCGCGACGGCGCTCGGCGTGCTGCTGGTGATCTCGACACCGTGCACCACGCGCAGCCGGTCGGCGAGGCCGAGGCGTGCCAGCGCCGGGCGGTAGTCGGGGACGTGATCGTGATCGGTGGCGACGAGCACGTGGACGCCCTCGGCGACGTAGGCGCGCAGGCGCTGCTCGTTCGGCGTCTGGGAGTCGTCGCTGGCCTGGGCGTGGACGTGGAGGTCGGCGACCTCGACCCCGGCCAGGGGCGGCAGGGCTTCGAGTTCGAACGGCGGCACCGCCGCTTCGCTGCCGGGCTCCGCGAGGGTCAACTCGATCTGCGCGAGGTTCCAGTCGAGCCCGCGGGTCGCCGTGAGTCGATAGCGACCCGGCGGTAGCGCCACCGCGGCGGGATCCTGCGGCGTCCCGGTGAACCACAGGGACCGGCTCATCTGCGCGCTCGGCAGCGGCGCTCCATCGAGGCGGGCGTCCCAGAGATCGTCGTGAAAGCGCGGATCCGGGGTGCCGTCCCGGCCCTCCACGATGATCCGGCCAGGCCCCCCATCGGCGAAGGCCGGCGCGAAGCGCAGCTGCGCCAGGGCGGTCGGCGTGTCGAAGCGGACTTCGGCGAAGGCCGCCTCCGGGACCTCGATCACGCGCGTGGTGTTCTGGGCGCCCGCGACGCGAAGCTCGACCTGGTAGCGACCCGGCGGCAACACGATCTGGAACGGTTCGCCGGACGCAATGCGCCGCGATGTCACCGGCGCGCCGGCTTCGGTCCCCACCCACAGCACGGCCCGCCGCGCCCCCGTGTCGAGGGCGCCGCGCAGCCCCGCGCGGCCGTCGGCGAAGCCGAGATCGACGAAGACGCGGTCCGAGTTCGCGGCGACATCGGAACGTCCGGCGACGTACACGCGCCGCGACCACACGGACTGCTCCCCGGCCTCCAGTTCGCGGAACAGCGCGCGCGCGAGACCCAGCAGACCGAGGCTCGGCGAACGGGAGCCGAGTAGCGAGACCGCCACACTCACGTGCTCTTCGGTGACCCCGAAGATCGGCAGGCCCGCTTCGGTGCGTTCGGGCGAGGCCAGGGCGTAGGCGATCGGAGGGAACCCCTCGACACCGACGAGCCCCAGGTGGGTGAACGCCGCGATCGCGTCGGCCGACGGGAAGCCGTCGCGCGCGAAACCCATGTTGCGGAACCCGCGCGAAGCCTCGGGGGCGAGTGTGTTGCCGAGGAAGATGCGACCGCTGCGACCCCCGCGCATCCAGACGTCGCCGAACGCGAAGACCGGTGCCCCGTCCTCGCCCGTGTTCGTGAGGGTCGTCTCGATCCGCACGAAGGGCTCGCCGGGACGCACCTCGTACACCGTCTCGACGGTAACCTCGGCGATGTCTTCCGGGTCGGGCACCAGCGGGTCGAGCGCGCGCGCCCAGAAACCGCCGCGTGGAAGCGCGCGCAGCCCCGAGCTCGTCACGACGATACGCGCGAACGCCCCGTCGGGATCGACTTCGGCGCGAATCGCGTCGTAGCCCACCTCGATGCGCTGGGTGAGGTTGATGATCGGGAACAGGCGCGCGAACTGATCCTCGCCCTGACGATCGCGGAGGCCCAGGTCGACGAGGGTCCCGCCGTGGTTCTGCTTCGCGTGTTCGCGACCCACGTCGTCGATGACCGCTTCGATGACGTCGTTCGCGAGCCACCAGTCACCGACCCCGCCGATCGAATCGGGCCCGCCGACGCGCAACGTCTCGACCGAGTCGACCTCGATGCGCTCGGCCCGAAGCTCGGCGCCCACTCCCGATGCCAGGAGCAGGAGCCCGAAGGCCACGACCCCCCCTCGTTGCCACGCTCGCGCCGCACCGATCACGGGCGGAACGTAGCGCGCCTCCCGCGGCGAACGATCGGGCGGCTAGCGGCGCGCGCGAGGCCAGAGCGCCACGGCGAGCGCGGCCAACGCGGCGCTGGGCAACCAGCCCGCGACCCCTGGAGCGAGCACACCCTGGGAACCCAGGGTCGTCGTCATCCCCACCAGGACGACGTACCCGGCCGACACACCGAGGGCGAACGCCAGCGTTCGCCCCCAACGGAGCCGGGGCGGACCGCCCAGGACGAAGAGTACGAGCGCGGCCGGCAGCAGGGCCGGGGCAAGCGCTCCGGCCCTGCGCGCCTGGAACGCGGTGCGCAGACCGGTGGTGGGTACGCCCGTCTGCTCACGGCGCGCAATGGCGCGGGTCAGGCCTTCGTTGGAGAGATGCATCGGATCGAGAGCGCCCACACCCACCTGGAGGCGCGTCCTCTCCGGACCGTTGCGTCGTGCGTTCCTCCCGGCTCCGAGCGTCCAGGTCGTCGCGTCTTCGAGCGTCCACCAGCCCTCCCCGGTGTGCACCGCACGATCGGCGTCCGAGCGCGCGGCGGGCAGACCCTCGGTGTCGAGTTCGAAGACGGTCAAGGCGCGGGCGATGCCGCGCTCGGCGTCGAACGCGTCGGCCGCGACCCAACGGTCGCCGGACCGCTGCCACACAGCGCGCGTGGACGCTGTCGCGGGCGACCGCGCTTGCGCCTTGATCTCGGTGCGCTTCAGGTAGTCGGCGTGGGCATTCGTGCGCGGGACGACCTGGTCGCGCAGCAGGAAATAGCCGGGCACGGCGAGCCAGGTGAGCACGAACACCGGCGCGAGCGCGCGCAACCCCGACACGCCGCTCGCACGCAGCCCGACCAGCTCTCCATCCGCCGCCAGGGCACCGACCAGCAGCGCCGCGGCAGCCAGCATCGCGAACGGCACCACCCGCGCCGCCAACAAGGGCGCGCGGGCCGCGTAGAAACGCGCGACCTCGTCGGGTTCGGCGGCGTGGCGCGCGAACCAAGCGAGTCGCTCCAGGAAATCGATCCCCAGATAGAAGACGAAGAGCGCGCCGAACGAGAGACCGACGAGCACCAGGAAACGCGCCGCGATGTGGCGCGTGAGGATCCCGCTGCGGAACGCGACGGCGTGGCGCTCGCCGTCGCGCGCCGGGGACGCCGCGCGCCGCGATGGGGTGCGCGCGCCGAAGCGAACGCGTCCTCGCCACGCGACCCCCGCGAGGAGCAACAGCGCATGCGGCGTCCACACCGACGCGCCGTGGCCGACGAGTCCCGCTTGCGCGACCCCCGCCCCGAGGGCCTGGGCCGCGAAGCTTCCCGCGAGCGCCGCGACCCCGACGCCGAGCGCGCGCATGCGCGACCGCACGCGGGTCGCGAGCGCCAACGGCCACGCGGCCAGGGTCCAGCCGAAGGCCCAGAGCGGTTCGGCCCAGCGTCGCTGCCGTTCGCGCCGCGCGGCCACCGCCAGCCGCGGATCCGGCCCCACCACCAGCGTCGCAAGCGCCGCGAACCCGTGTCCGCGCACGGCGTCCGCCGGGTTGCGCGCACCGCCCCAGTTCACCGGGGCCGGAAGCGACAGGGTGAGCGCGTCGAAGTGCAGCTCCTGGGCGCCGCCGGCGGCGAGCAGCGCGCGCCCGTTCTCGAGTTCGAGTCCGACCCCGCGCTCGGGATCGCGCCAGAGTCGCCCCGTGCGCGCGAAGAGCGTGTCGCCGAGGGTCGGGGAGAAGAGGCGCACGCGCGCGAGGCTCCCATCCACACGAACGGACTCGGCCGCGAGCCGCCACGCCCCGAATGCCATCGGGTGCCCCGGCTCCATGGCGTCCCAGGGGCGCGCGTCGAGCCAGGCAGCGCGCTCGATCTGCAACGCGCGCTCGGAGGCCGGCGTGCTCCACAGGCTGCCCACGCCCGCGACGACCGCGGCCGCCACCGCGACCACGCCGACCGGACGCCACCACGCGAAGGGACCGACGCCACACTGGGCCAGCGCATCGCGCTCGCGGTCGGCGGACCAGCGACCCGCGACCAGGAGCACGGCGAGGCCGCTCGCGAAGGGCAGCGCCGCTTGCAGCGCGATGCCCGCTTCGAGTGCCCACGAGGTCACGGCGTCGGCACCGCCCCCGCGTCCCAAGGCCTGACCGAACACCAGCCATTCGGTGAGCAGGGCCACGAACCCGAACACGGCCGTCAGCACCGCTGCGACCACCGCGATCTCTCGCGCGATGGCGCGCGTCAGGGTGGGTCCCAGCGGGCGATGGCGCATCATGCGGCTCGGTTGGCGACCTCTCATCGAACGGCCCGCGATTCCCTGGGGGCCGCGCGGTCCGGCTGCCGGCGATCCCATTGACAACCCACGGGGTGCCCCGCAGTCTCCTGCTCCCCCCGGAAGACGCAAACGTAGGGCGCCGAAACGCATCGCGGCAACGCGAACCCGGCGCCAGGCCCGATCCCCCGCCCTCTCGACGTTTCTCCCGTTTTCCAGCTCTGCCACGCGAGGGTTCCGCGCTGCGCCCACACGAGCCAGCCGGCGCCCGGGCGACGAAGGGAACCATGAAGGCGGTCGTGCTGAGCGCGGGACAAGGGCGGCGTTTGCTGCCTTTGACCCGCCAGATTCCGAAGTGCCTGCTCTCGGTGTCCGCCACCCGCGCGGAACCGCTGCTCGCGCGGCAGCTCACGACCCTGGCCCGCGCCGGCGTAGAGCACGCGGTGGTACTCATCGGGTTCGGGGCGCAGCACGTCGAGGAATGGCTCGCGACGCACCCGATCCCGGGCATCCACATCGAGACCCGCTTCAATCCGTTCTACGAACACGCCGACAACCTGATCACCTGCTGGCTTGCCCGCTCCGAGTTCGAGGGACCCTGCCTGCTCTTGAACGGTGACACCCTGTTCGCACCCGAGATCCTCCGACGCGTGCTGGACGCACCGCCGAGCGACGTACTGATGACCGTCGATCACAAACACCGCTACGACGACGACGACATGAAGGTCGAGCTCGACGCCCGACGACGCGTGCGTGCGGTCGGCAAGGCGCTGGCGACCGGACGCACCCATGCCGAGTCGATCGGCCTGTTCCGCTTCGCCGAAGATGGACCGAAGCGCTTCGTACACTGCCTCGAGGAAGCCGTGCGACACCCGGCGGCCCTCTCTTCCTGGTACCTGGACGCCGTGGACCGGCTCGCCCGAATGCTCCCCATCGAAACGCTCGCGGTCGATGGCGCCTGGTGGCGCGAGATCGACGACCTCGCGGATCTCCAGCGCGCACGCCACGAGCTGTCCCGCCGGCCCGCCCGGCGCCCCGCGCATTCGCCAAGGCCCGCGAGCCTCGCTATCAACCCCTGAAGTCGGCCCCGGAGGGCCCCACTGCATGCAGATCCGCGACGTATCCGTCGGCCCCGGCGCACCCCTGGTGCTGATCTCGGGACTCAACGTGCTCGAGAGCCTGGACGGGGCCCTTGCCTGTGGCGAGGGGGTCGCCGCCCTGGCGGACCGCCACGGCCTTCCGGCGATCTTCAAGGCGTCCTTCGACAAGGCGAACCGCTCGAGCCGGCACTCCTACCGCGGGCCGGGCCTGGACGAAGGTCTGCGGATGCTCGACGAGGTGAAGTCCGCGACCGGTCTCCCGGTGACCACCGACGTCCACGAGCCCGGCCAGGCCAAAGCGGTCGCGGAAGTGGCCGAGCTGCTGCAGATCCCCGCCTTCCTCGCGCGACAGACCGACCTGGTGGCGGCCTGCGGCAGCACCGGCGTGCCCATCAACTTCAAGAAGGCCCAGTTCATGGCGCCCGACGACCTCGCGCACGCGGTCGAAAAGGCGAAGCGGGCCGGTGCACCGGCCGCGATGATCACCGAGCGGGGCACCAGCTTCGGCTACCACGATCTCGTCGTAGACATGCGCGGCCTGGTGACGATGCGCGAGATCGCGCCCGTGTGTCTCGACGCCACCCACGCGGTCCAGCACCCGGGCGCCGCCGAGATCGCCAGCAGTGGGGACCGCCGCTTCGTGGCGCCGCTCGCGCGCGCCGCGGTGGCCGTGGGCATCGACGCCTTGTTCGTCGAGGTCCATCCCGATCCGGAGAACGCGCCCTGCGACGGCGCCTGCCAGATCCGGCTCGAAGACCTCGACGCCCTGCTGCACGATGCGGTCGCGCTGCGCGCCGCCGTGCACGCCTGATCCCGCTGCCAGCTCCTTCGCCCCCGCGCCCGAGGGCCGCCATGCCCGACGCTCGCCGAATCCCACCGACCCGGGGACGGGTCCGGATGCGCGAGCAACCCATGCGCGTCGTGCTGCCCGGCCGCGGCACCGACGAGCGCCCCGCCGTGCGCTTGTTCGTGGGCACCGAGCCTGGCCAGGAGCGCGCCGAGCGGGTCTGGCTGTGGTCGCTCGCGCGCGTGCGCGACCCCGCGCGACGCTACGAGGTGTCGTTCCTCAAGAACCTTGCAGGCTTCCGGAACCCCACGGGCTTGTGGAAGCGCCGCGAAGCCACGGGGTTCACCCGCTACCGCTTCGCCGTACCTCACTTTGCCGGGGGCCGCGGTCGCGCGCTCTACCACGACGTCGACCAGATCTTCCTCGCCGACCCGGCGGAGCTCTTCGACCTTCCTCTCCTGGACTGCGGCTATTCGGCGGTCGCGCCGAACGACCTCTCGGTGATGCTGCTCGATGCCGAGCGGATGGTGCGGGTGTGGCCGTTGGACGAGGTGCACAGCCGTTCACGCCGCGCGCTCGAAGCGCAGGCCGCCGCGAAGCCCGGTCTCTTCGGCCCCCTCGATCCGGCCTGGAACGTCCGCGACGGCGGCGCGAAGGACGCGGCTGCCGACGCGAAGCTCCTGCACTTCACGACCCTCCACACCCAACCCTGGCGCCCCTTTCCCGACCGCTTCGCGTACCTGCCGCACCCGCGCGCAGCGCAGTGGGAAGCGCTGGAGCGCGAGGCGATCGAGGCCCGCTTCCACGTCTGGAACCAGGCACAGCCGAGTGACGGCTACGCCGACTGGTGGGTCCAGCAAGCGCCGTGGATCCAGGCGACCCGCGACGGGTTCCTGCCACCGACGCCCGAGACGCCGCCGCCCACCCCCGTACCGCGCGTCCACGCCGATGGCTGGATCGCGGGAGTTCCCGACGACGATCTGCCCTGGATACTCGACGCGCTGTGCGCGAGCGCCACCGAGTCGGTGCAGCTGGAGATGCGCTCGGGCGGGCACGGGCGCGAGCGCGACCGTTGGGAGACACGCTTGCGCGAGGCCACCCGCGCCCACCCCCGCCTCGCGTGGGAACTGGTCTGGGGCGCCGCGCGGAGCCGCGGGGGTCGCTGGCGCCGATCGCATCCGCCGCGCGTCTGGCTGCTGCTCGACGATCGGCCGGGGAATGCGACCCAGGCACGCGGGCTCGCCGAAGCCCTGGGTTGGCCCAGCGAAGAGAAGCCGCTGGGCTTCGGCGCCGCCGCCCGGATGCACAACCGTTTCCTCGGCGCGTCGCTGGCCGGCCTCGACGCCGCGAGCGCCCAGACCCTCACGCCACCCTGGCCCGACCTCGTGATCGCCGCCGGTCGTCGCACCGCGCCGGTCGCCCAGTGGATCCGCCGCCAGTCCGGCGGACACAGCCGGGTCGTCGTCCTCGGGCGCAAGGGAGGCGACGACCTGCGCGATATCGATTGGGCCGTTGCGCCGCGCTACACGCGTCTGCTCCCCGACGCCGGTCGCATCGAGACCGAAGGCCCCCTCCATCGGATCACGCCCGCGCGACTCGCCCGTGCGGAAAGCGAATGGGCCGACGCCCTGGCGAAGGCGCAGTCGCCGAAGATCGCGGTGTTGGTGGGTGGGCCCTCTGGGCAGTTTCGCCTCGACGCCGACGTCGCGCGTCGCCTCGGCGAGGAATGCGCGCGCCTCGCCGCCGACACCGGCGGCTCCTTGTTCGTCACCACCAGCCGCCGGCTCGCCGAGCGCGCCGCCCACGCCCTGCTCGAGGGCCTGGGCGAGGTCACCTGGTTCCATCGCTGGCGCCCACACGCCCGCTCCAACCCTTACCTCGGCTACCTCGCCCACGCCGACGCCTGCGTCGTCACCGGCGACAGCGAGTCGATGCTCGCCGAAGCGACCTCGCTGGGTCGGCCGGTGCTCGTCTACGAACTCCCCGAACGGCGTTCGTTCCGCATCCTGGGCGGGCCCCGCGAGTGGATCTGGCGCGGAGCCCACGCTTCGCCCCTCGGGTCCCGCGGCACGCCGCGCCCCCAGCCCAGCTGGGCCCGGCTCTGCGCACGCGCGATCGACCGCGGCCTCGTCCGCCCTCCCCGCGATCTGCGGCGCTACCACGCGGCCCTCTACGCGAGCGGGCGTGCCCGCCCGTTCCACGCCGGCCTGCCCTCCGCCGCCGAGGTGCCGCTCCCGGGGTGCATCGATCGAGAGCGCGTGGCCGAGGAGATCGCGGCGCGGATGGGCGTCGCGCGCGGAGTCGAGGCACCCTCTTCGTCGTGAGAGTCGCGCTGTACTTCGCGCGCGCCTACCCGGCAGCGTGCGTCGCCGTGGTGGCCTGTCTGGGGATCGCCGCCCTCACCGAGGGCGTCGGGCTGAGTTCGCTCCTGCCCCTGCTCTCGCTCGCGACCGACGCCGCGGCGACGACGAGCCCCTTCGAAGCGCAGGTGCGCGATGGGCTCGCCGCCTGGGGCATCCCGGCCACCTTCCCTGCACTGATCGGCCTCGTCGTGCTCGCCTTGTGGGCGAAGGGCGGATTGGTGTGGTTCGCAAAGCGCCGTGTCGGTTGGACGGTGGCGCGCATCGCCACCGATCTGCGCCTGCGTCTGCTGCGCGCCTGGCTCGGTGCGCGCTGGGACCACGCCGCGCGCCAACCCATCGGGCGCGCCGCGAACGCACTCGCGACCGAAGCCGACCGCGCCTCCTACAGCTTCGAGTACCTCGCACTCGTCGTGACCTTCGGCATCGAGATGTCGCTGTATCTCGCGCTCGCATGCCTGGTGTCCTGGCAGGGAACCTCGGTCGCGATCGCGGCGGCGGCCGTGCTGTTCACCGCACTCTCCCACTTCGTGCGCACCGCCGGGCGCGCCGGGCGCGCCCAGACCACGCGACTCGATGCGCTGATCGTGCGACTCGCCGACACCCTCGGCGCCGCGAAGCTCTTGAAGGCCACGGGGCGCGAAGCGCTCGCCGGCCCGCTCCTCGAAGCGGAGACGCGCGACCTCCACCACCAGCTCGAGCGGCGTGTCCTCGCCAAGGAAACCCTGCGCGCGCTCCAGGAGCCCCTGCTCGGCACGCTGCTGGCCCTCGGGATGTGGGCCGCACTGCGCGGGTTGGCCCTTCCCCTCGCCGACACCCTGCTCTTGTGTCTCCTGCTGACGCGAGCGCTCCGCAAGGGGAACGCCATCCAGAGCAAGCTGCAGTCGATGGCGATCGAGGCCAGTGCGCTCTTCGCCATCGACGAACGCATCCGCAGCGCCGAGTCGGCGGCGGAGTCGTGGACGGGAACGCGGCGGGTGCCGCTCACGACGGCCATCCGCTTCGAAGGCGTTCACCTCGCCCGCGGCGGTCGGGCGTTGCTGGCCGGCGTCGACCTCGTCGTACCGGCCGGCGAGATCACCGCGGTGGTCGGCGCTTCGGGTTCCGGCAAGACCACGCTCACCGAACTCGTCACCGGATTGCTGCGTCCCGAGTCCGGGGTCCTCCGCATCGACGGCATCGACCTCGGCGACGTCGATCTCGCCGACTGGCGTCGCCAGATCGGCTGGGTTCCCCAGGAAGCGCCGCTTCTGCACGACTCGGTCTACCGCAACGTCACGCTCGGCGACCCGAATCTCGGTGACGCCGACGTCGAGACCGCGCTCCGCGCCGCCGGCGCCTGGGCGTTCGTCGCCGCGCTTCCCGAGGGTTGGGCGTCGAGCGTCGGCGAACGCGGCGGCCTGCTCTCGGGGGGGCAGCGCCAACGTCTCGCCCTCGCGCGCGCACTAGCGACCGGCCCCCGTCTCTTGATCCTCGACGAGGCGACGGCGGCCCTCGATCCCGAGAGTGAAGCCGCCGTCTGGGAGACGATCGCGGCACTGCGCGGCACGACCACCGTGCTCGCCATCTCCCATGGCGAAGCGCTCGCGGAGATCGCCGATCGCACCTACCGGCTGCGCGATGGCCGCGTTGTGCTGGCACCGCGACGCGCGCGGGAAGTGGCCTGATGGGCGCGCCGACTGCTGCCCTCGTGCTGGCCGGACGCCGCGGTCCGGATCCGCTCGCCGCGGCGGAGGGCGTCTCGCACCGTGCGCTCGTACGGGTGGGCGGCGTTCCGATGCTGGAGCGCGTGATCGGAGCGCTGCGGGCCTCGCCCTGGATCACCGAGATCGCCGTCAGCATCGAGGAACCCGAATCGCTCGAGCCGTTCCCGCAGCTCGCCCAGTGGCGCGACGAAGGCGCGATCCGGGTCTTGCCTTGCGCCGAGTCGCCCGCGCGCAGCGCGGTGGCCGGGCTCGGTCAGCTCGGCGTCGACCGCGCGCTCGTCGCCGCCGCGGACCTCGCTCTGTTGACCGCGGAACGGGTCGATGGGTTCCTCGCCGCCGCCGACGCCACCGCGGCCGACCTCGCGGTGGGCGTCGTAGAGCGGGCCGTCGTGCGCAACCCGACGGCGGGTGCGGCGCGCACCTGGGTGCAGCTCCGCGACGGTGCGTTCACCGGAGCCAACCTCTTTGCGTTCCGCACGTCCCGCGCCTGGCGCGCCGCCGACTTCTTCGTGCGCGCCGAAGCCCATCGCAAGAAGCCCTGGCGCTGGCTCGGTGCCCTCGGGCCGAGCCTCGGCGTGCGCTACCTCGCCGGTGCCCTCGACCTCTACACGGCGTTCGAATCGCTCTCGCGCCGCACCCAGACCCGCATCGCGCCGGTGCGACTGCGCGAGGCCGAGGCCGCCCTCGACGTCGACAAGCACGCCGACCTGGCTCTCGCCGAACGCATCCTCGCGCAAGAGCCGCCGGTCCTGTGAACTAGAGGCGCTCGGGGCGCGACGCCTCGAACCTGCGCGAGGCGGCGTCCCAGCGATGGGTGCGCCAGGCGATGCGCGGCGCGCCTCCAGGCTGGGTCTCGATGTCGTAGGTATGGAACCCACCGCGACGCACGCCCTCGCCTCCCTGCCGCGACGCCGACGCGACGCCGACCACGGGGATCGGCCCGTTCGGTCCGGCTACCGCGCCGCGGTGCGTCCGGTGCAGGTGACCGTGCAACACGAGCTCCGCTCCCACCCGGCGCAGCACCCCGCGCAAGGCCGCCCCGTCGTGGAGCGCGCGGCGGCGGTGGGTCACCCCGGACTCGGGCGGGTGGTGCATCGCCACGACGCGGGTGCGCCCCGCACGACCGAGTCGCTCCAGCGTCGCTTCGAGCCGCGCGAGCTGGGCCGCGCCCACGTGACCCGTGGCATCGAGCAACGCCGTCGGCACGGCCGTGCACAGTCCGACCAGGGAGATCTCGCCGACCTCGCGAATCGACGGGAACGCGGCCTCGCCCGCGGGTGCAGCGGGGTCGCGCAGATAGGCGTCCCACACGTGGGAGGCAGGATCCGGCGTCGCGGCCGTGGCGTCGTGGTTCCCGGGGACGGCGAGCACGCGAGACGTCGGGCCGAGACGTTCGAGCCAACCGCGGGCCGCCGCGAGCTCACCGGGCAACCCCAGCTGGGTGAGGTCGCCGGTGACCACGATCTGTTCGGGCGCGAGCGCCTCCACGGCGGGGAGCAAGGCCTCGAGCACCTCGGGGCGGTACCGGCGGCGACGGCGCCCCCACCAGGACAGGGCGCCGAGCCAGCGCTTGCCCCCGCCCGCAACGGTGCCCCGCCACGAGGGCTCCGTGGCGTGGAGGTCCGAGAGATGCACCAACGTCGGAATGGGGTTCCCCCGCCTGCGACGGACGCTGCCGTGCGACCCGCATGGTAGTTTTCGCAGAGATGGGGCGACAACGAGACGGGGAAGACCCGCGGGTGGGCTGGGTCGTGCCGAGCGACGCGTCGGAGACCGGCGGGGGCGACGCCACGTCGGCCTGGCTGTGGGGCATGACGCCGCGCGAACGCCTGCGCCGCAGCCTGGTGCGCGCCGGCTGTGAAGCGGTGTGCACGACCGCGTCACCGCCCAGCGCAGTCGCCGATGCCGTGGTCCTCGCCGTGCGGGACGGATTCGTGCTCGACGAGCGGCTGCTGCTGGCGCTCTCCGAACGACCGAACACCGTGCTGGTCCACCCCGCGCACGGGCCGCTCGCCGTCTGCGCGCCGGGAACGCGGGTCGGGGCGATCCGCCCTCACCTTTGCGAAACGGCAGACGACGCGAGCGAGGACGCTGCGTCCTCGGAGGCGTGGCACGAACGCACGCCCGACGCCCTGGTGCCCGCCTACCAACCCAAGCTGCGCAAACGAGCCGAGCCCTTCGTGTTCCCCGCGGAGCCCGAACACCGCGCCGCGATCGAAGCGGACACCTTCGCGGCGTCCTACAAGGGATCGAGTGATCTCGTGACGCTGTGGGTCTGGCCGCGCCCTGCGCGCGCGGTCACGCACTGGTGCGCCGAGCGCGGCGTCCAACCGAACACGGTCACCCTGTGGAGCTGGGTGGGCGCGATCGTCGCCTTCTGGCTCTTGTGGAACGGTCACTTCGTCGCCGGCTTGCTCGTCGGCTGGTGGATGACCTTCCTCGACACCGTCGACGGCAAGCTCGCGCGGGTGACCCTGACCTCGAGCCGCCTCGGCGACGTGCTCGACCACGGCCTGGACCTCGTGCATCCCCCCTTCTGGTGGTGGGCGTTCGGGATCGGACTCGGCACGGGACACGAAGCGGCGACCGCCATCATCGTGGGGGGCTACGTGCTCGGTCGGGTGCTGGAAGGCGCGTTTCTCGCGAGCTTCGGGTTCGAGTGCCATTCCTGGCGTCCCGCCGACGCGCTCTTCCGCACGATCACCGCCCGACGCAATCCGAACCTCTTGCTGCTGAGCGTGGGAACGGCGGTCGGACGCCCGGACCTCGGCTTCACGCTCGTCGCCGCCTGGACGCTCTGCTCCCTCGCGTTCCACAGCGTGCGCCTGCTCCAGGCCTTCGTCGCGCGGCGCGACGGCACACCGGTGGTGGCATGGGCCGCGGGCTGATCGCGCTCTCGATGCTGCTGTTCGGCGCAGGTTCTGCACTCGCCGGTTCCGCGCTCGACGAGTCGCGTCTCCCGGCCGGTGACTGCGCTGGCGTGTACTGGGATTGGGTCGCGCGCTTCGAGACGGGCGATCGCATCGAAGTGCGCGTGCTCTGGACCGCGCGTGGGCCGGGCGCGCCGATCGCCGCGGCCCAGGGCGTGTGGATCGATGCCGACGGGGTCCAGGCCCCCTTCCGCAACGGTCGACGCGCGGGTCGCTACTCGGCCGAGCACGGCGGGGACGCGCTGCGCATCGGTTCGAGCGAACAGACCCTCGCGCGGGGCGAAACTCCCCAGGCACGCTTCTCCGTCGACAACGACAAGCGCGGGGTGAAGGTCGCGCTCGAGACGTCGGCGCGCGTGCCGGCACCCCTCGACCTCGACCTCGGCTTCGCCGATTGGCGCGCGTCGGTGCTCCACGCCGACCACCCGACCACCGCGCAGGTGTGGCGGCGCGGCATGCCCGAGCCGCGGCGCCTGAGCGGGAACTCATCATTGATCCGCACCACGCACGCGCCTTGCGAGCGCGAGCGCATCCGCCACCGGGTCGACGTGCACGGCGACGGTGCGCTCTGGGTGCACGTGGTCGCGGCGGATGGAGCGAGCCGCGCGGCCGGGATCGTGCGTGGCGCCGAGGGAACCTGGCGACGGGCGGCCATCGCCCCGAGTCGCTGGCGCGCCTGGCAACACGACGCCAACGGCGCCTGGCCCGGTCGGCTCGAGTTCGGCGATCACGCCGTCGACCTGAAGGGCGGACTGCGCACCACCCGCCCGCTCGACGCGCTGCCCCTGCCCCTGCGCTGGCTCTACGCCTGGGGAGAAGCACCCGTCCGCCGGCTGCATCGCGCGCGGCTGCACCACCGAGCCGACGGCGCCGAGGGGGCCGACGCGATCGCGAGCTTCACCTTCGTCACGCCGCCCCCGGTCTCCAGCCGGGAACCCGAGGCAAGCTGATGCGCGTCGGCATCCTCGACAATCTGCAGGCCGGCGGCGGCGGAGCCTTTGCCGTGCGCAGCTGGGCGCGACGGCGCGACGACCTGCGCGTGGTCGAGAGCGCCGACCTCTCGGCCCTCGACGAGGCCTGTCGTGTCCTCGAACAGGACGGTTGCGACGTCTGGTTGATCAACGGGGGCGACGGCACGCTGCAGCACGTTCTGACCGCGCTGCTTCGCGACCCCGATCGCACCGCGTTGCCCGCTCTCGCCCCCCTGCGCGGCGGGCGCACGAACATGACGTCGCGCGACCTGGGTGCCGACCGCAAGCCGGTACGCGGCGCCGAACGACTCCTCGACGCGCTCGCTTCGGGCGATCTCGCAGGCCACCGCGTCGAACGCCCGGTCTTGCGCGTCGAGAGCGCGCGACGCGGTGCTCCCCTCTACGGCTTCTTCTTCGGCGCGGGCTTGATCTACCGCGCGATCCGTTGGGTGCACCAGCACTTTCCGCCGCGCCATGGCCAGGGCGTCGCGGGCGCCGGCTTGATGACGGCCACGCTGTTGGGCCGCATGCTCGGCGGCCAACGCGAGGGGCTGCTCGCTCCCGACAAGTGCAGCGTCTGGCAGGAAGAACACCTGATCGGTGACGGCGAGCAGCGGCTCGTGATCGCGACGAGCCTCGATCGCCTCTTCCTCGGTCTCGAACCCTTCTGGGCGGAAGGGACCGGGGCCGTGCGGCTCACCGCGCTCGCGAGTGACACGCCGAGCCTCGCGCGCGCCACTCCGGCGATCCTGCGCGGTCGCCGGCGCGCCGAGTTCACGCCGGAGAACGGCTTCACGAGTGTGCGCGGCGAGGCCATCGACCTGCGCATCGACTGCGGGTTCACGATCGATGGCGAGCTCTTCGCGCCCCTGGGTGACGAGACGATTCGGATCGGCGCCGACCGGCGCATCGGGTTCCTGCGCGCATGACGGAAAGCCGCCCGCTCGCGCGTCGGGTTCGCGAGGAACTCGCCACGCCGCTGGACGCGGACGCCGCCACGTTCGCCCGCGCGATCTGGGACGGTCCGGGCGGAGACGCCATCGATGCCCTCGTCTTCTACGGCGCGCGCCGGCGCGCGCCCGAACGCACGGGCTGGCTCGACTTCTACGCGATCGTCTCCGACTACCGGCGCTTTCACGCGGGGCCTCTCGCCGCCTGGGCGAATGCGCGCCTGGCGCCCCACGTCTTCGCACGCGTGCTGCCGAACGCGGTCGCGGGCAAAGTGGCGGTGGTCGACTGGGCCACCCTCGACCAGGGGTGTCGCGCCACGGCCTGGCGTCCCCACCTGTGGTCGCGCTTCTGTCAGCCCCTGCGCTTGGCCCACGTACGGAACGCCGCCGCCGAAGACGCTCTGGTGCGCGCCGCCACCACGGCCATCGCGACCGCACTCGGATTCGGCGTCCGGGCCGCCGACGCCGGCACGCCGGGCACCCCCCTCACCTCCGAACGGCTGTGGCCTGCCCTCTTCCGCAGCACCTACGCCTGCGAGTGGCGCCCCGAACCGCCCGAAACCGCCACCGCCCTCTACGCGGGCGACCGCGCGGCGTTCGACGGACGTTTTCGCGAGGGCAAAGCCTTCCGGGAGCCGTCGGCCGAGCCCCTCCGACGGCGACGCGCGAAGGCCCTGGCGGCGGCCCAACTCGTGAAGAGCGCCTTCACCTTCGGCGACTGGGTGCCCTATGCCCTGGCGAAGCTGGAGCGCCACAGCGGTCTCCAGCTCGAAGCCAGCGAGCGCCAGCGGCGCCACCCGTTCTTGTACGCCTGGCCCCTCTTCTGGCGGGCGCTGCGCAGCGGCGCTCTTCGGTAGCATCGGGCGGCGACCCGCAGGAGGAAGACGTCCATGGATCTCCAAGGCAAAGCGGCCCTCATCACCGGTGCCGGTACCGGCGTGGGTGCGGCCACCGCCCGCCAGCTCGCCGAGCGCGGCTGCTCCGTGCTGGCGAACTACAGCCGTTCGAAGGAAGGTGCCGAGAAGACCGCTGTCGACTGCGAAGCGCGCGGCGTGAAGGCCTTCGCCCATCAAGCCGACGTCGCCGACGACACCGCCTGCCGGGCCATGGTCGAGCGCGCCGTGGGTGAGTTCGGTCGCCTCGACCTGCTGGTGAACAACGCCGGCACGACCGAGTTCATTCCCCACGCGAACCTCGAGGACGTCACGCCCGAAGCGTGGCAGAAGATCCTCGGGGTGAACCTCATGGGCCCCTTCTTCTGCACGCGCGCCGCCGCCGAGGCCTTGAAGGCCGACGGAGGCGGCGAGGTCGTCAACGTCTCGAGCATCGCCGGGCTCGCCGGGATGGGCAGCTCGATCCCCTACTGCGCGTCGAAGGGCGGCCTCAACAACCTCACCGTCACGATGGCGCGGGTGCTCGCACCGGATGTGCGCGTGAACGCCGTGGCACCGGGGTTCATCGACGGAGCCTGGCTCCAGGAAGGCCTCGGGCCCGCCTACGACGCGGTGAAGCAGGGCTTTCTCGGCCGCACGCCGCTCCAGAAGGTGCCGACGCCCGACGACGTGGCGACGGCGATCCTGTCGGTGGTCGAGGGTTCCGACTTCCTCACGGGTCACGTGGTCCCGTGCGAAGGCGGCATGCTGATCGGCACCTAGCCGGCGTCCGCACCTTTCGCATCGGCCGGAGGGATCTCCGGCAGCGTGTGCGAGGTCTCGTAGCGCGCGGCCTGCTCCAGGGTGTCGGGGGTGAGCACACCGTCCTCGAGTTCGTAGTCCGCGCTCGCGCCCTCAGCGAGTGCGGCGAGGAGTGCCGCGCGCACCTCTGCGACGCCGACGCCGGCGACTTCGTCCTCGACGGCGCCCGTGGTGGTCGGGTCGTAGTCGTAGTCGAGGGCGTCGTAGACGGGCACCAGCGGTTCGCGGATGCGGTCGGCGCCGGCCACGACGAGCACGCCGCCGGTGTGCGCCGCTCCCTGGACGATCCGCTGGCCGACGCCCATCAACTTCACGGCCCCGCGCGCGTTCACGCTGTAGTCGCCAGGACAGTAGGCCCCCGGGACCTCGCCCACGCGAGCGTCGACGCCGAGCGAACCCAGAGCGCGCGCGATCCAGCCCGCCACCTTCTCGAAGCGCGCATGGATGCCGGCCCGGGGTTCGCGCTCGGGCGTGCACCAGGCAAAGGCCAGGGTCTGGCGCGTGAACACGGCCGCGGAGCCGCCGGCCAGGCGGAGCGCCGCATCGAACCCGGCCGATCGGGCCGCGCGCACCGCGTCGGAGAAGCCCGGCCGACGCAGATCGGTGGTCGAGAAGGCGAGCACGTCGTCGGGCACGTAGAGCCGCAGGGTCTCGCCGCGCTTGCCATGGGCGACGTCGCGGAGCACCGCGCGCGACACGGCGGTGTCGAAGGCGGGGCGTCCCGGGAAGGACGCGTCGAGGAGGGTCAGACGCGTGGCCAAGCGTCGACTCTAGCGAGTGCCCAGACCCGGGGAAGCGATTGTCCAGACCCAGGGAAGGGATCGCGCGGAGCCAGGGAAGGATTGGACCTCGGGAGGGAAGTCGCGGCAAGCTTCGCGGGCACGCGACAGAGGGGGGTAGGAACAATGGAAGAGTCGAGCGCCGAACCGCAGCGGGTGGTGCTGGTCACGGGTGCCTCGTCGGGGATCGGGGCGGCTGCGGCCGATCGACTCGCGAAGGAGTGGCGCGTCTTCGGGACGTCCCGAAGCCTCGCCGGCCGCGCCGAGCGCAGCCGCGAGATCGAATGGCTCGAGATCGACGTCACCGAGGACGCATCGGTCGCGGTGGGCGTCGACACCCTGCTCGATCGAGCGGGACGCCTCGATGCAGTCGTGTGCAACGCGGGGATCGGCATCTTCGGAAGCGTCGAGGAAACGTCCCTGGCCGCGGCGCGCGACCAGTTCGAGACCAACGTCTTCGGGGTGCTGCGCGTCTTGCGCGCCACGCTCCCGCACCTGCGCGCCCAGGGCGCGGGCCGCGTCGCCCTCGTCGGGTCGCTTGCCGGCCGCGTCCCGATTCCCTTCCAGGCCCACTACTCGGCGACGAAGGCGGCCGTCGATGCGCTCGCGGGTTCCCTCGCGAACGAGCTTCACGGAACCGGCGTCGCCGTATCGCTGATCGAACCCGGCGACATCCGCACGCCGTTCAACGAACCGGTCGACTTCGAGGGCGCGATCGGCTCCCCGTATGGGGAGCCGATCGCGCGCGCCCGCGAGACCATCGAACGCTCCCTCGACGCGGCGCCCGGACCCGAGGTGGTGGCCGAGGTGATCGAGGCCGCGCTCACGGCACCGCGTCCGCGCGCACGCTACGCAGTGGGCGCCGAGGTGCCCTGGGTCCCGTTGCTGCGACGCCTGCTGCCCGACCGCACCGTCCGCTGGGCGATTCGGCGCCACTTCAAGCTCTAGAGGCCCCGCAGGGGCGCCTGGGGCCCTGTGCTAGCCTGCGCGCCGTCGCGAAGGGGCTCTGGCCATCGAGCGAGCCCGGCCCCACGCACTCCCCCACAACCCGCGGGCCGCGATCCGAACCGGCCCCCACTGCGACGCTCGGGACCGTTGGCCCGAAGCGCGATGCGAGGAGCAGCTGCCATGGGCAACAAGGTCTATGTGGTCGGCGTCGGCATGACGAAGTTCGAGAAGCCCGGTTCCAAGGAATGGGACTACCCGGACATGGCCGAAGAGGCCGGCAAGAAGGCACTGGCGGACGCGGGGATCGCGTACGAGAAGATCGAGCAGGCCGCGGTCGGCTACTGCTACGGCGACTCCACCTGCGGCCAGCGCGCGGTCTACACCCTCGGGCTCACCGGCATCCCGATCTACAACGTGAACAACAACTGCGCGACGGGTTCGACCGCGCTCTTCATGGGCAAGCAGTTCGTCGAGGCCGGCATCGCCGACTGCGTCCTCGCCCTCGGCTTCGAGAAGATGGCGCGGGGTTCTCTCGGTACGAACTTCACCGACCGCATCAACCCGATGGACAAGCACGCGAAGGACATGATCGACCGCTGCGGCTTCGAGAAGGCGCCGCCGGCGGCCCAGTTCTTCGGCAACGCCGGTCGCGAGCACATGGAGAAGTACGGCACGAAGGCCGAGCACTTCGCCAAGATCGGCTGGAAGAACCACAAGCACTCGGTGAACAACCCGTACTCCCAGTTCCAGGACGAGTACAGCCTCGAGGACATCCAGAACGCGCCGATGGTCTTCGATCCGCTCACGAAGCTGCAGTGCTGCCCCACGAGTGACGGCGCCGGCGCGGCGATCCTGGCGAGCGAGCAGTTCGTGAAGGACAACGGCCTCGAGGCGAAGGCCGTCGAGATCGCCGGTATGGCCATGACCACCGATACGCCGACCACGTTCTCGGAGCAGAGCTCGATGAAGCTGGTGGGCTACGACATGACGAAGGACGCGGCCCAGAAGGTCTACGAGCAGGCGGGCGTCGGTCCGGAGAACGTGGACGTCGTCGAGCTCCACGACTGCTTCGCGGCCAACGAGCTGATCACCTACGAGGCGCTCGGCCTCTGCGGTGAGGGCAAGGCCGGCGAGTTCGTCGACTCGGGCGCCCAGACCTACGGCGGCCAGGTGGTCGTGAACCCCTCGGGCGGCCTGATCTCGAAGGGCCACCCGCTCGGAGCCACCGGCCTCGCCCAGTGCGCCGAGCTCAACTGGCAGCTCCGCGGCGAAGCCGACAAGCGCCAGGTGGACGGCGCCAAGGTCGCCCTCCAGCACAACCTGGGCCTGGGCGGCGCGGCGGTTGTCGCGGCCTACCGCAAGGGCTTCTAGCGCGGCCCGCCTCAGGTCCGCGGCGGGAGACGCCGCTGAGATGCATGCGGGGCCTCGGGTCGGCCGACCCGGGGCCCCGGCTTCTCGCCTCGCCCCCCGTTGCTCGGGGGACGCCCCCGGCCTATACCTCCGCCGCACCGCGCTGCGGCTTCGAAGGAGTCATTCGTGACCGGCACCCCGATCGACCTCGTCTTCGTCGGCTTCATCATCGGCATCGCCCCGTCGCTCATCGTCGGCACGATCGCGGCGATCGGCGCCCTCCGGAAGTAGCGCCCCGCCCCTCCCGCGACGCCCCGCCAGGCCGTGCCGAGGTCGGCACGATTCCTGGCCAAAACGGCGTTCCCCAGGCGTAGACTGGCGGCATCCGAAGGGATGCGATGCCTGCCCTCCACGCCCTCCATTCCGGACCCGGGCGACTGCGGTCGCTCGTGCGCCTCTGCGCCGCCGTGCTCCTGTGGCCTTGCCTGGCTTCCGGGAACTCGATTCCCCATGAGGCGGCGGAGCAGCTGACCGCCCTGGGCGATCCCTCGGCGGCCGCCGTCTCGGCGCCCGGCCCTGCGCCCGATGCTGCGGGGGTCCCGCCCGCCGAGCCCGAGCCGGCCCCGATCGTCCTGGACAACGCCTCCGAGACGTTCACCCCGGTGGGTTGGTCGATCGCGCCCGGTCTGCCGTCCGTGGACGCGCGGCCCCGCACGCATGCGGACGAAGCGGTCCGCTACCGCACGCCCGCCGAGCTCACGCTCCCGGAGGAGTAGGGGTCGCGGGCGGACCGACCAGCCCCTCGTACGACCCCTCCAACAGGTCTTCGGCGCGAACACCCAGCGCCGCCATCAGTGCGTCGACCTTGCGCTGTTCTTCCGGCAGGGAATCGGCGCGACCGTCGAAGACGGCCTCGAGTTCCAGGAACGTGCCGAGCCCGTCGACCTCGTCGAGGTGGATGCGCACGTTGTCGACGAGGAAGATCTCGCGGCGTTTGCGCACGATCCGGTGCACACCGAGGATCGCGGCGAGCAACCGTTTCAAAGCGGGCGGATCGGGCACGGGCACGAGCTGGTAGTCCGAGCGCTTCGGCCCCGGCTGATCGGGACGCAGATAGGGAACGAGCTGGCCGCCCGAGAGCGACGACTCGCGCAGTTTCAAGCGACCGTGGGGCACGATGAAGTAGGTGTCGGTCTGTTCGTCCACGCCGACGGTTTCGGTCGCCCGCTCCTCCGCGACGCGACGCGCCGCAGCGAGGTCGGCACAGCGCGCCTTGATCTCGAGATTCGCTCCGGGGGTGGTGTCCATGGGGTGCACAGCCTAGCCCCCGTTGCGCCGTCCCCGGGTCGCGGTCATGCTCGGTGCGCCGCCCCACCCCCGCGACGAGGCCCGTTTGGCTGATCACGACGACCGTTCGGCCGACGCTGGCGGCCCCACCGGCCCTGCCGACGACGCCCCGACGCCTGCGGCCGCCTCGGTGATCGAGGAAGACCCGCGCCTGGTCCCCTGGCGGAAGGCGGTCTTCGGCAGCGGCGACTTCACGGTCAACACCGTGCTGACGACCCTCAGCCTGGTCTACGTCACCTTCTTCCTCGTCAACATCGCGGGCCTCTCGCCGGCCCTCGCAGGCGCCGTGCAGCTGGTCGGGCGCCTCTTCGATGCCTTCGCCGACCCGGCCATGGGGCGCTTCTCGGACCGCTGCCCCTGGAAGTGGGGGCGCCGGCGTCCGTTCTTCGTGCTCGGTGCGATCCCCTGCGGCGCCGCCTTTGGCTTGATGTGGCTCCAGCTCGGGACCGACTCCCAGTGGGCGATGTTCGCCTACTACACGTCGGTGTACGTGGTGATGTCACTGTCGATGACGGTGCTCGCCGTGCCCTACCTCGCGCTGCAGCCCGAGCTCGCCCTCGGCTACGACGCGCGCACCTCGCTCAACGCCTACCGCAACGCGGGTTCGATCGTCGGCGTGTTCGCGGCGATCCTGCTGCGCCCCATCGCCGACGCGCTGGGCGGCGGGCCCGAGGGCTACATGGCGGTGGGGGCCCTCTACGGCGCCATGATCGCGCTGCCTTGGTTCGCGATCTACGGAGTCACATGGGAGCGCCCCGACTTCCAGGACCGCGCCAACGAGACGAGCTTCTTCGAGGGCGTCCGCATCGCGGCGAAGAACGCCAACTTTCGCGCCCTGGTCGGGCTCTACCTCTGCGGTCGGACGGCGATGGACCTCGTCGCCGCGGTGCTGATCATCTACTTCACCGCCTGGCTCTTCCGCACCGGCGACTTCGAGATCACGATGGGCCTCTTCTTCGTGCTCGTGGTGCTATCGCTGCCGTTCTGGGTGCGCTTCGCCCAGGGCCTGGAGAAGTCCAGCGTCTTCATGGTCGGCTCCCTGTGGTGGGCAGTCTCGCTGGCCGTGCTGATCTTCGTGCAGCCCGACTGGCCGCGCATGTTGATCCTCGCCGCCGCCCCGATCGGCGCCATCGGCTACGCCGTCATGGACCTGATGCCCTGGTCGATGCTGGGCGAGGTGGTCGACGAGGACGACCTCGAGACGGGCGAACGCCGTGAGGGCACCTTCTACGGGCTCTTCATGTTCCTCCGGAAACTTGCCGGCACCCTGGCGGTGGCCGTCGCCCTCTTCGTGCTCGAGCGACGCGGCTATGCCGCGTACGGGCCCCAGCCCTGGGAGGCGTTGACCACGATCCGCTGGTCCGCCTCGCTGGTTCCCGCGTTCTTCGTGCTGCTCTCGGTGTGGTTCGCGCGCAGCTACACCCTCACCCGCGCACGCCACAACGAGATCCTCGCCGCGCTCGATGCGAGGAACGCGAACGCGCCCGTGTCAGGCGGCGACGCCAGCCCGGCGTAGCGTCCCCTCGGTCAGCGCCGCGACGTCGGGTTCGTCGCGGAAGCTGAAGTGGGTGCCCGAATACCAGACCGTCGACGGTTCGTCCCAGTGGCGCACGAGGTCGCGCACCTGGTCGGGCGACACGATGCGATCGACGATGCCGCCGAACACCGCGCGGTGTTCCAGTGGCACGCGTGACGGCATCGCGAGGGGCGAGACGACGGTCAACACCTCGCGCATCCGCTCGGGGGTGAGCCCGACGTGCCGCGACGCGCGCTGTTGCCAGGGACCGCCGTGGCGATAGAAGGTCCGCGCGAAGTCGGTGGCCGGGATCCCGGCGACTGCGCAGGCGAGCCCTTCGTCGAGGCTCGACAGCAGGGCCGTGTTGTAGCCGCCGAGGGAGAGACCGTAGACGCCGATCGGCGCGTCGCTCTGGGCGCGCACCCAGGCGAGCAGACGCCGCAGATCCCAGGCTGCCTGGGCCTCGGCGTGCACCGTGTCGAGGAGCTGACCGGCGAGGAAGCCGTCGCCGCTGCGCACGCCGATCTTGCGCGGACCGTGCAGGGGGAGGATCGGGAGCAGCAGGTTGAGGCCCATGCGGTCGCGGAAGCGCGACGGCTCGAAGGCGCCGAAGTCGAGAAAGGGCGCACCCATCCGGTAGCCGTGAATGGCCATCAGCCAGGGCGCCGCCGGGTCGCCGCGAACCACCCAGGCATGGGCCGTCGCGTTCGGCGCGTAGGCGAGCCAGCGTTCGCGACCGGGCTCGCCTTCGCGCGGGGCATAGCCGCTGTCGAAGGACAGCTGTTCGTAGGCGACGTCCCGGAAGCGGCGGGGCTGGAGCTTCACGTCGGTCGGCGCCGACGGCTTCTCGTGATACTGGGTGGGATCGGCGAGGAAGCCCGCCCGGTCGAACTGCTCGAGGGCCGTGTCGACCTCGCGCTGGAGACGGTCGTGGTCGGGCGCCGTCGGAAACCGGATCGAGAGCGCCATCGTGCCGAGGATCGCCTCGTCGATCGCGACCGCCGTCGTGACACCGAGACCGGTGCGCGGCTCGGGCACGCCCTCCGGGTGGGGATCGAGGCGCAGCGCGTGATGACCGGCGGCGAGCGCCGACCCGGCCGACAACCCACCGAGCAGCAGCGCCACGCCCGGCGTGAAGAACAACGCGAGCACGGCGACGACCACGCCCAGCGCCCCGCCGAGCGCCGCGATCTGCGGCAGACGCAGGTCGCCGGGGGCGAGCAACATGCTCCCGCCCGCGCTCGCGAGCATCACGCCCGGCACCAGGGCCAGCGCACCACCCGGGATGCCCCACGACAGGGCGGCCGCGAGCCAGCCCAGGCCCGAGACGAGGGGCACCCAGGCTTCCGAGGGCCAACGAACCGGATCGAACATGGCGGCCTCCCATGCGAACAGCGCAGCAGCGACGGCTCGGAGCGCGCGGCGTCGCTGGGCGGCCGACGATACCCTGCGGCCTCGAGCGGGCCAAACGCGGCGCGCCGCGACGACGAACGCGAAGGGGGATCGGCATGGCTTCCCAGAAGTGGCGATGGACGGGAGCGGCAGGGGTCGGGCTCGCGCTCGTGGCGTCCGGCGTTTCCGTCCCGGCCACCACGACCGACGACCTCGATGCCTCACTCACCCGGGGCATCGACGCGGTGGAAGAGCGCGTGGTCGCCTGGCGCCGCGACTTCCACCAGCACCCGGAACTCTCGAACCGCGAGGTGCGCACGGCCGGCAAGGTCGCCGAACACCTGCGCGCCCTCGGCCTCGAAGTGCGCACCGAGATCGCCCACACGGGC